>JBILGJ010000151.1:0-6815 GCA_044351125.1 Micropepsaceae bacterium | reverse complement strand
CCGTGCCCGGCGCCTTCACGCCGACCTGCTCGGCCCGCCACCTTCCGGGCTATGTCGAGCACGCGGCAGACTTCGCGAAGAAGGGCGTCGACAATGTCGTCTGCCTCTCCGTGAACGACGCCTTCGTTATGGGCGCCTGGGGCAAGGCCCAGAATGCCGAAGGCAAGGTCCAGATGTTGGCCGATGGCAACGGCGACTTCACGAAGAAGCTGGGCCTCGAGCTTGACGCAACAAAGTTCGGCATGGGCATCCGCAGCCAGCGTTATGCCGCCATTGTCGAGAACGGCGTGGTCAAGGCCCTTGAAGTGGAAGAAGCCGGCGCCTTCAAGGTGTCCGCTGCCGAGAACATTCTCGGCAAGCTCTGATTTTTAACATCCCTGCCTCCGGCATTCCGCCGGGGGCAGGTTCAGTGCGCAGGCACCGCCGCACGTGCGAGGGCGTCGGCCTGTTCGTTCATTTCGTGGCCGTTATGCCCGCGCACCCAGCGCCACGAGATCTTGTGATGCCCGGTTGCCTCGTCGAGCCTTTGCCACAGGTCGACGTTCTTGACGGGCTTGCGGTCGGCTGTCTTCCAGCCCTTGGCCTTCCAGCCCTTGATCCACTTTGTGATCCCGTCCTTCAGGTACATGCTGTCGGTGTGCAGGTGAACCTCGCATGGCCGCTTCAGCGCCTCGAGCGCAGCAATGGCCGCCATCAGCTCCATCCGATTGTTCGTCGTCAGCTTCTCGCCACCCGACAGCTCGCGACGTGATCCGCGGAACACGAGGATCGCACCCCATCCACCCGGTCCCGGGTTCCCTGAGCAGGCGCCATCAGTATAGATCTCGACGTGGTTCATGACGGCCATCCATAGGAGGCCGCACCTGTTGCCCCCTGGTGAAAACGAAGCTTTGTGAGGTACTCGACCGGATCCTTTACCGTCACAAGCGCGTGCGGATCCCGGTTGAGCCAGTCATGCAGCCGTGTCAGCAGGAACCTGAGCGCAGCCCCACGAGCCAGCACTGGCAGGGCTGCGACCTCGGTCCCGGTCAGCGGCCTGACGGCCCGGTAGCAGGACAGCAGCGCGCGCCCCTTGGTGATGTTGTAGGCCCCATCCGGTTCGAAGCACCAGGCATTCAGGGCCACCGCTATGTCATAGGCAAACGCATCGTTGCAGGCGAAATAGAAGTCGAAGATCCCGCTGACCTTGCCGTCCATGAAGAACACGTTGTCGGGAAAGAGGTCCGCATGGATGACGCCCTCCGGCAGTCCGGCCGGCCAGCGCTCTTCGAGCAGCCGCACCTCCGAGACGATTGTCTGCGCGAGCCCCATCGCCACCGCGTTTGCACGAGGCTCGCACGACTTCACCAGCGTCTTCCAGCCCTGCACCGAGAGCGCATTGGCCCGATGGAACAGATAGTCGCCACCTGCCAGGTGCAGTCGCGCCAGCGCAGCCCCCACCTCGCCGCATTGCTGTGCATCCGGCTTGCGCGGCGACAGGCCGCTCAGGAAGGTCACGATCGCTGCCGGCCGGCCATTCAGCGACCGCCACTGCTTGCCATCGCGCGCGCGAACCGGCAGCGGGCAGGCAATGCCACGCGCCGAAAGATGCTCGAGCAACCCCAGGAAATAGGGCAGGTCTTCTTCCCGGACGCGCTTCTCGTAGAGCGTAAGGAAAAAGGACCCGCGCTCGGTCTTCAGGAAGAAGTTCGAATTCTCGACCCCCTCGGCAATGCCCTTGAACGCGAGCACTGTCCCCAGGTCGAAGGCCTCGAGGAAAGTGTTGAGGTCTGTATCGCTTACATCAGTATAAACGGCCATGGCGAGGTCTTAAGGCGCTTCAGCCTGAAGTTCAAACGGCTTCGATCATTCCGTCAACATCCGCGTCAGGTCAGCGCCCGGGGCAGCCGGAACTGCACGGTCTCGCGCGCCGTCTCGGTTTCCTCGACCGTAACCTCGAAGCGTTCCCGGAAGGCGTCGATGACCTCGCGGATCAGCACATCCGGTGCACTCGCCCCCGCTGTCAGGCCTACAGTCTTCGCGCCGTCCATCAAGGACCAGTCGATATCGGAGGCACGCTGTACCAGGGATGAGCGCCTGACCCCCGCCCGCGAGGCCACCTCGACTAGCCGCATGGAATTCGACGAGTTCGGCGCGCCGATGACCAGCACCACATCAGACCGCGGCGCGATGGCCTTCACGGCCTCCTGCCGGTTTGTGGTGGCGTAGCAGATGTCTTCCTTGTGCGGCCCCGCGATCAGCGGGAAGCGACGCTTGAGCACGCCGACGATCTCGCTTGTGTCGTCGACCGAAAGTGTCGTCTGCGTGATGTAGGCAAGCCGCGAGGGATCACTTGCGACAAAGGTCTCGGCATCAGCCACGGTCTCGACCAGCTTCACCGCGCCCGTCGGCAACTGTCCCATCGTGCCGATGACCTCCGGATGGCCGGCATGGCCAATCAGGATGATCTCGAGCCCCGCTGCATGGTGGCGCTCGGCCTCGACGTGCACCTTGGACACGAGCGGGCAGGTGGCATCGAGCGCCATGAGCCGGCGCTCGCGTGCGTGCGCCGGAACCGACTTCGGGACGCCGTGGGCCGAAAAGACGACCGGCGCACCCTCGGGAACGGCATCGAGCTCCTTCACGAACACTGCGCCCTTCTGCTCAAGGCCCTGCACCACGTAGCGGTTGTGGACAATCTCGTGGCGCACATAGACAGGCGAACCATATTTCTCGAGCGCCCGCTCCACGATCTGGATGGCCCGATCGACGCCCGCGCAGAACCCGCGCGGCGCCGCAAGCAGGATGGTCAATGGCGCCTTGGAAGAAGTCGTCACGGCAATGGATCCGGATATCGGGAGTTGCAGGGTGCGGATGCCCACAAACATAAGGCGGCTGACACCAAAATACCATGCTGTGCAAATCGTTGGGACGATGGGTAGACGCGGAGCCCACGGAGCGCTTAGGGTCTCTTGTGGGTAACCACGATCATCCCCGACCGACCGCAGGCACCTCATGTCCCGTAACGTCCTCATCGCCACTGGCCTTGCGCTGGCCGCAACGGCAACGCTCGCACCGATCGCAGCCGACGCCAAGACCAAGGCCCGCGCTTCGACGTGTCCCTCGATCTCTATCCTGGCGGACGCCTCTCGCGTGGCTGTGATGGATGGCAGCAAGGTCGATCTGAAGGCCGAGATCGTGAAGCCCGAGCTTGGCTGCGCGATCAGCAAGGCGTCTGCCAAGGCCAACCTTACCTTCATGGTGAAGGGTGCCATCTCGCCTGAAACCACCATCGAGGCCCGGACAGTTCCCTATTTCGTCGCGGTGATCACGGGCGGCAAGGTCATCGAGAAGCAGGTCTTCGACCTCAAGCTTCCCTTCGCCGGCGCCGACCGCACGCTCTTTGTGAAGGAATCGGTCGCCCGCATCGATATCCCGATCCAGCCCGGGACCAACGCCGAGGATTACTCGGTTACCATCGGCTTTCAGCTGACCGAGGCGCAGTTGGCCTGGAACCGCTCCAGCACGCGCTGACCTGTCGCGTTCCATGCTTCCAAGCGTCCGGGTGACAGGGGCCTGCCATCCGGGCTAAACCCCGCGCACCATGGCATCGCTCACGAAAATCCTGTCTGGCCTCGCCGCAGAGGCCTTTGCCGCCGAGGGCCTTGACCCCGCGCACGGCCACGTCACCACGTCCGACCGCCCGGATCTCGCGCAGTTCCAGTGCAACGGGGCGCTGGCCGCCGCCAAGGCCGCCAAGGCCAACCCGCGCGCCATCGCCGAAAAGGTCCTCGCACGCCTGCAGGCGGATCCCCGCTTCGCGAGGCTCGAACTCGCCGGTCCCGGCTTCATCAACATGAGCCTGACAGACGCAACCCTCGGCGCCCATCTGGCGGGTCTGCGCGACGACCCGCGCTGCGGCGTCCAGACAACCGGCAAGCCCAAGACCATTGTCGTTGACTATGGTGGTCCCAACATCGCCAAGACGATGCACGTGGGCCACCTGCGCTCGCTCATCATCGGCGATGCGCTCAAGCGCCTCTTCCGCTTCGCCGGGGACAAGGTAATCGGCGACGTTCACTTCGGTGACTGGGGCCTGCAGATGGGTCAGCTCATCACCGAGTTGATGCGCGAGAAGCCGGGCCTTGCCTATTTCGACGCGGCGCAGACGGGCCCATACCCAGCGACGTCGCCAGTGACGATGGACGACCTCGAGGTCCTCTATCCCCGCGCTTCGGCCGCGTGCAAGGCAGACCCGGCGCGCCTTGAAGAAGCCCGCAAGGCCACCGCCGAGCTCCAGGCCGGACGGCCTGGCTATCGCGCGCTGTGGCAGCACTTCCGCAATGTCTCCTTCGAGGGCGTTCGGCGCGAGTTCTCGGCGCTCGGCGTCGAATTCGAATGGTGGAAGGGCGAAAGCGATGTCGACCACATCGTTGCCCCGATGGTCGCCGACCTGAAGGCCCGCGGCTTCGCCGAGGAAAGTGAGGGCGCGCTCGTTGTTCGCATTGCCGAGCCCACCGACAAGAAGGAACTGCCCCCTCTCATCGTGCAGAAGTCGGACGGCGCGGCCCTCTACGAGACGACGGATCTCGCCACGATCGTCGACCGCGTGCGCACCGTCGATCCCGACCTGATTCTCTATGTCGTCGGCCAACCCCAGCACGATCATTTCGAAAAGGTCTTCCGCGGCGCGCGCAAGACAGGCCTTGCCGGCAAGGCCGAGCTCGAGCATGTCGGCTTCGGCACCGTCAACGGCCCCGACGGCAAGCCTTTCAAGACCCGCGCCGGCGGCGTGGTGAAGCTCCACGATCTCATTGAACAGGCCCGCCAGGAAGCCCTCGCTCGCCTCAACGAGGCAGGCCTCGCCACCGAATACCCCGACGCCGAACGCCAGGAGATCGCGCGCAAGGTCGGCCTTGCCGCCATCAAGTTCGCCGACCTGTCGAACCAGCGCCTGACCAACTATATCTTCGACCTCGCCCGCTTCATCAGGTTCGAGGGCGAAACAGGCCCCTATCTCCAATACGCCGCCGTCCGCATCCAGAGCCTCCTGAAGAAGGCCCACGCCTCCCCCACGTCAGTGGGGGAGGGGAACCATCGCGAAGCGATGGTGGAGGGGGGAGCGATGGTGGAGGGCGGAGCGATGGTGGAAGGGGCAGCTCTGTCCGATCCGGAAAGGTCCCTCATCCTCGCCCTCGACCGCCTGCCGCATACGATCGACCAGGCCATCGCCAAGCGCGCGCCAAACATCCTCTGCGCCTTCGCCTTCGAACTCGCGCAAGCCTTCAGCCGCTTCTACGCCGCCCACCACATCCTGAGCGAACCCGACGAGCGCCGCCGCGCCCACTGGCTATCACTCTGCCGCCTCACGCTGCGCGAACTGGAAACGCTGCTCGACCTGCTCGGCATCGAGATCCCGGAAAGAATGTAATCAGCCACCCCCACCAGCCTCCTCCCCCACGCCAGTGGGGGAGGGGAACCATCGCGAAGCGATGGTGGAGGGGGCGATGGTGGAGGGGGGCGATGGTGGAGGGAGCCAACGCGGCCATGCACCGCTGCACCACTGCACCACTGCTCAATTGGCGCAGGCGCTCAGAACATATTCTGCGGTTCCGCCATTCAGTGTCTCGTCGAAGGGGATGCTATCGCTCACACCGCCAGCGCTGACACCGAGCACACCCTTGCGGGCTGCATCGAGGCCCTCAAGAAGGCGTTCCGACGCGCCCCCTGCCTCAACCAACTCCAGTTTCCCGTTATTTGTGTTCAGCCGCATGCCAAGCGAGGCGACCGATGTGCCGTTGATGCTGAAGACAACCGGGACGCCAGGGCCTGAAGCAGCCTGAAACGGTCGCGAGGGAACCCATTGGATGGAAAGGTACTGGCCGCGCTCGCAGCCGTACATGAAGCTCATCGGTTTGCGTTCGTAACGAACGCGAACGGACGACGTCTCCGGCGCGACCAGGAAATTGCCAAGCTCGCGTATCTCCCACCCCGCGGGCCCGCCAAGCGTCTCCACGCGCCAATCCTGCGCCCCGGCGGCCGCAGCAAGCCCAATGAAAGCAACCGCTGCCATCACCCCGTGTCTCATCAAATTCCCCTGTCTGACCCGCAGCCGAGCGAGCCCTTCACATACCACTCATCCCCCGTCTCCTCCACCGCGTCAGCGGGGGAGGGGGACCATCGCGCAGCGATGGTGGAGGGGGCGATGGTGGAGGGGGCGATGGCGGAGGGAGCAATGGCGGAGGGGGTCCCCCCGCTCAACAAGGACGACAACCCCGGTCCCGGAAGGACTGTCATCAGCCGCCCTGCAGCGCCTTCATCCAGTCGATCGTCGGCTGCACCATCGCAACCCAGTCGATGGTCGCCGCTACCGCTGCGGTCATCGCACACAGCGCTGCAAAAGACACCATCCAGACCATGCCACGCAGATAGGGCACGCCAAGCGCGTAGAGCGGAAAATAGACGATGCGCGCCGCGACAAAGATAACGGCCGATACCTGCGTCGCAACCGAGCTTGTGCCCGTCACCGCGATGATCAGGCAGATCCCGATGAAGTAGGGCGCCGTCTCCATGAGATTGCGCTGCGCGCGCGACAGCCTCCCCAGCAGCGGCGAATCCGGCTTCTCCGGGGCCTTGTCCATCGCCGTATTCGCATAATGCACGCCGTGCACCCGCCGGAACTCGATCGCAGCAAGCACGAGCTGCACAAGACCCAGCACGACAATCGCGACGGCCATGGAAAGTTCGATGGTCATGAGAGGCTCCTAGTGATGGTCGTCGTGGGAGGCAGGCGGGTGAAGCAGTGCTTCCTTGAACGCCTCTGCTCTCCCCATGCA
>JBILGJ010000150.1:0-6817 GCA_044351125.1 Micropepsaceae bacterium | reverse complement strand
AGCAGCCCGACGCACTTGGAAACCTCGAGGGCGCCGCGATTTTCATCGGCACGAGCGCCGCTGGCCTGCTTGACCTGCGCACAACCCCCATGCGGACCGACACCCCTGGCGTCGAGCTTCATGTACAGGCCCTCGAGCAGATGCTGCTTGGCCATTATCTGGGCCGGCCCGACTGGTCGGACGGCGCAGAGCTCGGGTTTGCTTTCGCGCTGGGCCTGCTCGTCCTGCTCTCGATCAACCGCGTCCCCGTCTTCTGGATCGCCGCCGTGGCACTCGTCGCAGTGATCTTCGCAATCAGCGTGTCCTGGTGGGCATTCAGCGAGCAGCGCTGGCTGCTTGATCCGGTTTCGCCCTCACTGAACATTGCGTTGGTCTTTGCAGCCGCAAGCCTTGTGAAATTCATGCGAACCGAAGCCGAGCGGCGCACCGTGCGCAGCGCCTTCGCCCAGTACCTGCCACCCGACGTCGTGAATGACATCGCGCAGGACCCCTCGAAGCTGAGGCTGGGTGGCGACACACGCGAACTCACGATCATGTTCTGCGACATCCGCGGTTTCACCCCCATTGCCGAGAGCTTCCGCTCCGATCCACAGGGCCTGACGCGACTGATAAATCGCGTGCTGACCCCCCTGTCCCGTGACGTGCTCACGCATCGCGGCACCATCGACAAGTATATCGGCGACTGCATCATGGCGTTCTGGAATGCCCCCGTCGACATCGAGGACCATCCAACCCATGCCTGCGACTGCGCGCTTGCGATGCAGGCCTCGCTCGTCGCGCTCAACAACGAACTTGCTTCAGAGGGTTTCTATCGCAGCCATGACGTGAGCCCGATAGCCGTCACGGTCGGCATCAACACCGGAACCTGTGTCGTGGGCAACATGGGTTCGGACCTTCGCTTCGACTACTCGGCCCTCGGTGATGCCGTGAACCTGTCGGCACGCATCCAGTCATTCGCCGGCAACTATGGCTTCCCGCTGGTGATCGGCGAGGATACTGTTTCAAGGATCGCCGAGAAATTCGCCTTCCTTGAGCTGGACTTCCTCGCGGTGAAGGGCCGCGCCACGCCGACCCACCTCTATGCTCTGATGGGGCACGCCCACATCCGGGAAACCGGGGCATTCCAGGATCTCGAGGGAACCCTGCAGGCCTTGTTCGCAGCCTTCAGGTCCCGCGACTGGACCGGCGCCCGCGCAGCAATCGGCCGGGGCCGTGCACTGCCTGGCGCCCCGGCAGAGATCTTCGATACCTACGAGGAGCGCATCCAGCACTTCCTCTACGAGCCGCCCCCTGAGGGCTGGGACGGCTCGTGGTCTGCACGGGACAAATAGAAGCCTTCAGTTCGGCAGGGCTTCCTTCGCAGGCACGTGCTTCAGCGCAGCATTGACCTGTGCCGGTGTGAGGCGAACCGGCTGCAGGGCCGGCGCGGGACCGGCGCCTTGTGACAACAGCATCGTTCCGCCAACGCCGCTGGAGGCAACAACCTGTGTTTTGCGGAACTCGTTGTAGACCTGCGGCCCAGCCACGACCAGGCCGATATTGGCCGCAACATTCGCAGCATCGATGCCACCAAGGGCCGTGACAAGGCGACCGAACACAATCGTCTGCTGGTCCGGCTTGAACACGGTGGCGATCGGGAAGCCACCGTTGAAGGCATTGATGGTATCGAGCGAGTCCGCACCATCGGCCTGGAAGCCGACAGCAATGAACAGGCCCGTGCAGTTCTTCTGCGTGTTCGCATCGCAGAACCGGATCGACGTGGAGTACTTGAGGCCCTTGTAGTCGAAATTGATGAACTGCACCCCGTCGCTGGACTGCAACTCGACGCCTGTTGCACCCACGCCGGCGAGAATGGCCTTCACGTTGTCGGTCGTGAACGAAGCAAGCGGTGCTGCAGTTGCGGACACGGACAACACGGACGCGACAGCGATGGAAGCAGGAATTCTCATGAAACAACCCCAATGATTGGCCGCAGCATTCCTCATGAAGCCGCTGACAGGCAAACGCTAGTAACAGCGGGATGGCGCATCAAGCTGAATCGGCGCGCCCGACAAATGTTTGAACGCCGTAATGCAGCCTGCGCGCGCGCCGACAGATTGTGCAAACCCGAAAAGCGAAAAGCAGACCAATCGGTAATTGAAACAGGGCAGCATCTTCGCTGCGGGAAAGAACGTGCAACAGCGCGACCCTCGGGCCGCTCCGCATGGCGACAGCAGCCCCGCCACAAAGCCACCGTCTTGATCTGCGGGCACATGCCGGCGCATTATTGCAGCCGATCCGCCCCGATTGGCAGGATCGAAGGCTTGCGCACGATCCTCGAACTTGAGTGGGCTGCGGCACGACACTAACGGAGATCAGACATGCAGTCGAAGAACACCCTGCTCGCGATCACGGCCGCAACAACGCTGACCGTATTGCTTTGCCAGCAAGCTGCAGCACGCCGCGGCGATGACGACCGCAGGAGGAGCGACGACATGTGCACCACTGCGCCCCGGTCGCAGTGGCTTCCAATCGATGGCTTCGCCGCAAAGGCACGGGAACGGGGCTACGCCGTCGTGAAGGTCGAGATCTCCGGCACGTGCTACGAAGTCTACGGAACGAAGGACGGCATCGTCTATGAACTCTACTTCAATCCGGCCACGGGTGATCTCGTGAAGATCGAGCGTGAGCGCCGCGATTGAGCAGTCCGTCAGCGGACACGGATTGACCAGCAAGGTAATTGCCAGCCCTCGACCGGGTCAGGCATGGACTATCCCGCATCAGGGGAGAGCCAGCCGTGACCCGCGCCTTTCACAAGAAATGGCTTTATTTCACATCCCTGCTGGTCGGCTCTTTCGGTCCTGTCTTCTTTCTCGGCACGATGGGGCCGACGCTTGAGCCAGCCCGCCTTTCACTCGACATCCTGAGCTGGCCGATCGACGGAAACATCACGCTGGCAGCCTCTGAAACCCGCTTCCTCTCCGCGTTGACAGGCGGCTTCCTCTTCGGCTGGGGCGTGATGATCTTTTGCCTCGCAAGATGGGTTTTCGACCTGGCTCCGGACCAGGTCAGGAGATGCGTGGTGACAGGCTTATGCGCCTGGTTCGTGCTCGACAGCGCTGGCTCTGTCGCATCAGGCCACCCGTCCAACGTACTGTTCAACGTGATCGTGCTCCTGCTGGCCGTGGGCCCCCTCTGGTGGTCCGCGCGCGACTGACCACGTCGGCCGGGACTGGCCCATGAGCCCGAGATTGTCGCAACGCCGCATGGCCAGTATCATGGTCTGATACGGATCACCGGCCCACGGAACGATACGTCATGAGCGAGGACCTCGCCGTCGCATGACCGCCAACGCGTTTTTCTCAAGTGACTATTTCGAAGCCCGCAGCAAATTCAGGCTGGCGGCAACAGCCGCTCAAGCAGGACTGTTCTGCTTCCGCCACCCGCACGCAAAGGGACCGACGGGCGAGGAGCTGTTCATTGATGTCGCCGTGACAGGTGAACCCGGCGACACGGTGCTTCTGGCGGTTGCCGGCACCCACGGCGTGGAGGGGTATGCGGGTTCAGCCATTCTCACAGGCTGGCTGAAATCAGGCGCCAGCAACTTCTCTGGCATCCGTCAGGTTCTGGTCCATGCCCTCAACCCGCACGGATTTGCCTGGGATCGCCGGGTGAATGAAGAGAACGTCGACCTGAACCGCAACTTCATCGACTGGTCGGCAACGCCGCCGGAGAACAGGGACTATGCACTTCTGGCCGATGCGATAGCGCCCCCTGACCTCAACGACGCCTCGACGGAAGCCGCAAGCAGGACACTGCGCAATTACGCACGCGAACATGGCGCCTTCGCCATGCAGGAAACGATCAGCAAGGGCCAGTACACGCATGCCGCAGGAATGTATTACGGCGGATCACACACCCAGTGGTCGGCAAGCACGCTGCGGACGATCATCGACACCTTCGCAAGGCCGTGCAGAAAATCCGCCATCCTCGATTTTCATACAGGCCTCGGCCCCTATGGCCGTGCCGAGCTCATCAGCGAGGACGCCCCCGACAGCAAAGCCTTCGCCCGCGCCCGCGCATGGTATGGCAGCGATGTCTGCTCGACCCTGGCAGGCGACTCTGTATCGGCACAGGTTTTCGGCAGTCTCGACAGCGCGATTCCTTCGATGTTTGGCGGGGCAGAAACAACAACGATATGTGTGGAATATGGCACCCAGTCGACCCTCGAGGTGTTTCAGGCGCTGCGGGCCGATAACTGGCTTCACACCATTGCAGGGCTTGGTCATCCTGACCGGGAAGCCATCAAGGCGCAGATCCGAAAGGCGTTCTATCCGGAAGCCGATGACTGGAAGACCATGATCTGGACAAGAGGAAAGACGGTTCTCGAACAGGCTGTTAGGGGCCTCGGCTGCGGTTAAACCTGTTGCGCCCTCCTCGACCTTGCGTCACACTCAATCCAACTTTTGCACGAGGTATTGTCATGAAGAAGTCCTGGCGCAAACCCAAGGTCCGCGAAATCTCCGCCGCCATGGAGATCAATTGCTACTGCTCGGCCGAGTAAACTCACCGGGGCGGTCCAGCTCCGAACCTGCATGAAACTGATCGTCCTCGGGGCGGCAGCCGGTGGCGGCTTCCCGCAATGGAATGTCGCGAGCCCTAACAACAAGAGGGCTTTCGCAGACGACCCAACTTGCATGCCGCAAACGCAATGCAGCCTCGCCGCATCCGTGAACGGCAACGACTGGGTGCTTCTCAACGCGAGCCCCGATATCCGCCAGCAGATACTGGCCACCCCGGAACTTCAGCCGCAGCGGGCGCCACGCTCCTCGCCAATCCGGGCCGTCATCCTGACAGGCGCCGACATTGACGCCATCGCAGGCCTGCTCTCGCTGCGCGAGCGCCAGACTTTCACGGTCTGGGGGACCGAGTACGTGCTAGGGGTCCTTCGCGCCAACCCTGTGTTCAACGTGCTGGACAGGGCATGCGTCCAGTTCCGGACCATCCAGCCATCGCAGGCCTTTGAACCACTGCCGGGTCTTGTTTGCAGACCGATCGAAACCCCGGGCAAACCACCGCTCTTCATGGAAGAGACAGACGGCATCGCCCCCGTGGAAGGCTCTTCGATCGGTATCGAACTGCACGCGGCGACAGGGCGCCGCGCCATCTTCATGCCCTCATGCGCCGAGGTGACACTGGACACGCTGCGCACGATTGAAGGTGCCGATGCGTTGTTCTTTGATGGAACGCTTTGCGTGGACGACGAGATGATCCGCTCTGGTGAAGGGTCAAAGACTGCGCGGCGGATGGGCCATGTTGCCATGGACGAATCCATCGCGCGCCTGCGGGACTCGACCGTCGGCCAGCGCTATTTCATCCACATCAACAACACCAATCCGGTTCTCAACCGCGCCTCCGACGAGCGCAGGGTCATCGAGGCTGCCGGATGGACCATCGCCATGGACGGCATGAGGATTGAACTGTGAGCCTGCTGTCACCGACCGAATTCGAAGCCGCCCTTCGCGCCATCGGCGCGGCGCGCTACCACAACCTTCACCCCTTTCACAAAAGGCTGCACGCCGGCCAGCTCGACAGGCGCCAGGTCCAGGCATGGGCGCTCAATCGCTACATCTACCAGAGCCGAATTCCCATCAAGGATGCGACCATCGTCTCGCGCCTGCCAACGCCGGAACTGCGTGCAACATGGCGTGTGCGCATCGAGGATCATGACGGCAGCGACGGCAGCGATGGAGGCATTGCGCGCTGGCTCAAGCTGACCGACGGCCTCGGCCTTTCGCGCGAGGATGTCGTCTCCGAGCGCCTCGCCCTGCCCGCAACGATCTTTGCCGCCGACGCCTATGTCCACTTCACCCGCGACCGCACGCTTCTCGAGGCTGTCGCCTCGTCCCTGACCGAGATGTTCGCCCCAAAGATCATAGCCGAACGGGTGGAGGGAATGCTCGCGGGCTACGACTTTGTCTCGAAGGAGACCCTGGCCTATTTCGGCGCCCGCATGACGCAGGCCCCGCGCGATGCAGATTTTGCGCTGCACTATTGCATCCGTCACGCATCGACCCCGGAGGCCCAGGCGCTCTGCCTGCGGGCCCTTGAATTCAAGTGCAGCGTCCTCTGGTCTATGCTGGACGCCCTGTACTATGCTTACATCTCGCCAGGGCACATACCGCCCGGCGCATTCGGCTCATGAGCGACGACGACAAGAAAGTCCCGGGGAAAGACGCAAACGCAGCGCCAAGGCTGGCGCCGGGTGTGCGCCTGCGCAAGGATGACCAGCGGGGCGCTGTCCTGCTGGGCCCGGAGCGTGTGCTCGAACTGGACGACATCGCCCTCTCGATCGTCACACAGATCGACGGCAAGCGCCGTGTGTCGGACATTGCAGCAGCCCTTGCGCGGGAATACGACGAACAGGCCGAAACCATCCGCGCCGACATCGACAGCCTGCTCAAGGACCTCGCCGCAAAGGGCTACGTGAAGCCGTGACCGCGATACCGGTACCGCTTGGCCTCCTGGCGGAACTCACGCATCGGTGCCCGCTTCAGTGTCCCTATTGTTCCAACCCCCTCGATCTCGTGCGCGCAAGCAACGAGCTGGACACGAAGACATGGACCCGCGTCATCGAGGAAGCCGCCGCACTTGGCATTGCCCACATTCACCTTTCGGGTGGAGAACCGCTCGCTCGGACGGACCTCGCCGAGATCACGAATGCAGCCCATCTTGCAGGGCTCTACACCAACCTCATCACCTCCGCGATCGGCCTGACCCCGCAGCGCCTTGCTGAACTGAGAGCCGCCGGCCTCGACCACGTTCAGGTCAGCTTCCA
>JBILGJ010000149.1:0-6820 GCA_044351125.1 Micropepsaceae bacterium | reverse complement strand
GTGGCCGGATTGAAAACATCGCCGAAGCGACCCGACGTGCCCTTCACGTGCTGGCCAGCGATAAAATGTGTCAGTTCCCGAACCATTGCCCTCTCCGTCCAAAGCTTGAGATGTCACGCGTGACGGGCGGGTGTTTAGCACCCCGAAGGCTGAGGTTCCAAGTTGCCTTCTCGGCTGTCAGCTCGCCAACAGGGCCCAGAGGCGCGGGCCGAGAACCAGTGCACCAACGCCGGCCGCCCCGATGGCGGCGGCAAGCACGGCGCCGGCGGCGATGTCCTTTGCGGCCCGGATCGAGGGGTGGACGTCGCGGGTAACGGCGTCGGCGAGGCGTTCAAGCGCGCTGTTCAGCGCCTCGGCTGTCCAGACAAGTGCGGTCGCCAGGATGATGGCCACCCACTCCCATGGCGCGAGGCCGAGCAGGAGGCCCAGCGCCAGTACCGCGAGCGAGGCGGCGAGATGGATCCGGGCGTTGGCTTCCGTCACCACGAGTTCGCAAAGGCCTGACCACGCGTGAGTGAAACTCTTCCACCTTGCCTGAAGGCTCATCTTTCCCATGGCGGCCTGCCTTCCCGGGCGATCCTGCAGGCCTTGACCTTGCGTGAAGTCAGGCCTTGGGGACCAGCACCCAATAATCGAGTTCGAGGATTACGGACGGGTCGAAGCTACCATCCGGTGCCTTGTCGGGGAATGTGCTGCAGTCCCTGTCCTTCGTGGCGATGGTCCGCAGGCGCATTGCACCCCAGCCCGGGCTCGAGGCGAGCTCGGCGGTATCGATGATTTCGCTCCAGGCATAGACGGTGTCGCCGCCAAAGCAGGGTGCCACATGGCGACCTGCGTTGATCGCTGCCACGAACCAGGCGTTCTCGAGTCCGTTGAAGCTCATTGCGCGGGCGATCGAGATCACGTGGCCACCATAGACGATGCGCTTGCCGAAGCGGCCTGCGCGCTCGGCGTGGGCGTTGAAGTGCACGCGCGCATTGTTCTGGTAAAGACGCGTGGCCATCATGTGCTCGGCCTCTTCCACCGTGACACCGTCGGCATGGTTCAGGCGTTCGCCCTTCCGGTAGTCCTCGAACCAGCATGGGCCGCCCGACACCGGCCTCTGGTCGCGCGTGACGGGACCTGTTGCCGGCACCACGAGATCGGCTGGTGCGACCACCTTCGGCAGATCGGGAACGGTGGCTGGCGGCACGACGGCTGCAGCATCGCGCTTCCTGACCATCACCCAGCGGACATAGGTGAGAACCTCCCTGCCCTCCTGGTTGAAGCCGCGTGAGCGGACATAGACGATCCCGGACTCGCGGTTCTGGTTCTCGCGCATGCCCAGAACCTCGCTGACCGCGCTGATCGTGTCGCCGGGGTAAACGGGGGCGAGGAAGCGGCAGTCAGCGTAACCGAGGTTGGCGATGGCGTTCAGCGAGATGTCCTGGACAGTCTTTCCAAACACGATGTGGAAGACCAGCATGTCGTCCAAGGGGCGCGCCCTCAGGCCCAGTCCCTGGGCGAACGGGAGCGCGTTGTGTGGCGCGAAGCGTGCGCCAAACAGTGCCGTGTAAAGAGCCTGGTCCGCCTCGGTGAGCGTGCGGGCCGGGTTATGATGGATGATCTGGCCGGGGCGGAAATCCTCGAAGAAGTTTCCGTCTCCCGTGCCCTGTTGCGTGGCCAAGGTGCGCGCTTACTTCTGCAACTGCGCCAGGCCTTCCTTCGCATCCGCCTGAGACGGATTGATGGAAAGGGCCAGCTTGTACATCTCGATCGCACGCTGCTTCTGTCCGCTCTCCTCATACAGACGACCGAGGAAGGCGATGAGATTTGCATTGCCGGGCTTCAGGCGGACGGCGGCCTCGCAGTCGCGGATCGCGTCGCCCCAGCGGCTCATTGAAGCCAGCGATGTGCAGCGGCCGTCGTAGTAGTTCCACTGGTCGGACTTGAGTGCGATGGCCTGGCCGAAGGCGCTGACGGCCTTGGCGTATTGCTGCTGCGAGTGATAGGTCGCGCCAAGCTCGAAGAAGGCTGGGTGCAGCTTGGGATCAGTCTGTACCGCGGCCTCGTAATCTGTGACCGCCTCGCGGTACTGGCGGGACGAGCGATAGGCCTTGCCGCGCAGATAAAGCGTGGTGGCTAGCCAGGCCTTGGGAAGGCGACCGGAATTCAGGATCTCGGTGAAGAGCTGGATGGCGGTCTTGTAGTCGCGTGCCGCAAGGGCGGCCTGCGCCTTCTTGTGGTTGCCCTGCCAATCATAGCGCGTGCCTGCCGCGTTGACGCCTGCGCCCGGAGGCGGTGCTGCTGGCGCCGCCGCCGGTGCGGCCGGTGCTGCGGCTGGTGCTGGTTGTGCGGCCGAAACGCCGGATGTGAGGGCGAAGGCTACGCATGCGACGATCACAGACAGTCTCAACACGATCATTTTCCTTTTCACTGGCCTTCTTGACGGTTTGCGGCTTGTCGCGGGATGGCTAGCTGCCGGCCCGCTTCAGGCCCTCGGTTGCGACAGGGTTGCCCGGGTCTGCCGCCTGAAGCCTGCGATAGAGTTCAGCCGCACGGCTGCGGTTTCCGGTCTGCTCGGCTGCCTGCGATGTGGCCAGCAGCAGGTTCTTGTCGTTCGGTGCCGCGGCCAGGGCCTTCTCGCAGTCCGGCAGGGCTGCCGTGTAGTCCATCTTGTTGAACAGCAGGATGCAGCGCGACTTGCGATAGGCCGGGGCTTCAGGGTCAGCCTCGATGGCAAGGCCGAAATCGGCCAGGGCCTTGTCTTCCTGGTTCATCTCCAGATAGCAGGCGGCGCGACCAAAGAAGATATCCCCCTTGCGGATATACTCGGCGGCCTTCGTGAAGTCGGCGATGGCGGAGGTGCAATCGTTCTTCATGCGGTGCGCCGTCGCCCGCTCGAGATAGAGCTGGCCGAGGGTCTCGGGCTCGGAACGGAACACGCCAGACTCGATGGCTTTCGTGTAGAGCGCGATCGCCCGGTCGGCGTCCTGCGCGTTCAGGGCATCGAGCGCCTTGCTGGGAAGGTCGCGGGCCTCGCGCATCTGGCGCTCGCGGCGCTCGGTCATGTCCGCAGATGCCAGCTGGGGCAAGGCCATCGTGACGGCAAGTGCGGCAGCCAGGAACGCAGCCACGAACCTCGTTTTCATTGCGTAGTACCTCATGTCAGACAGGCAAGACCCGGATCGAAACTTGCAAAAAGGCGGGCCGGGTCCCGGACGGGATCCCAGCCCCTTTTTGCGATAACTATTTTAGCATTCTGGCGCAACGAGGGCAAAATGCCGCTCAATGCGTGGTAAGCGCCTCAATCGCCTCGGCGAGGGCGACGGTCTGGCGCGCGATCTCGGCGTGCAGCAACTCAACCATCCTGCCATTGAGGGAGATGGCGCCTTTACCCTGATTTTCCGGCAAGGCAAAGGCGGCCAGGATAGCCCGGGCCTGCTCGATTTCCCCGGCGTCCGGGGAAAAGGCTTCGTTGCAGGGCCCGACCTGGGAGGGGTGGATGAGGGTCTTGCCGTCGAACCCCATGGCGCGTCCCTGGCTGCACGTGGCTGCGAAACCCGCATTGTCAGCAATGTCATTGTAGACCCCGTCGATGACGGCGAGGCCATGGGCGCGGGCCGCCATGACTGTCAGGTTGAGGGCGGCAATCAGGGCCTCCCTGCCCGCGGTGTGGCGGGCCCTCATTTCCTTCACGAGGTCATTGGTGCCCATGACCAGGCTGGCGAGGCGGCCGCCTGCGCCTGCAATCTGGAGCGCGTTGAAGATCGCCCTCGGGGTTTCGATCATGAGCCAGAGCGCGCAGTCGGCGGGGGCCGAAGCCATGCCGGCCTCGGCCGCGCGGACCTGAGCTGCATCGTCGATCTTGGGCACCAGGATCGCGTGCGGGCCCGCCTTGCAGGCCTCTGCCATGTCCTGGCGGCCCCAGGGCGTGTCGAGACCGTTCACGCGGATGATAACCTCGCGCTTGCCGAAGCGCCGGTCGCGCACGGCCTCGCATACCTGCCGGCGGGCGAGTTCCTTGGCCTCCGGGGCGACTGCGTCCTCGAGATCGAGGATGAGCGCGTCAGCCGGCAGGGTGGCTGCCTTTTCGAGGGCGCGGGCGTTGGAACCCGGCATGTAGAGGACACTGCGACGGGGGCGGATGGTCATCTCGTTTCAACCTCACTATTCTGCGGAAACCTAGCTGCAGCTCTCGCGGGAGCCAATACGCCATTCAGCACACGATCCTTTCCATCCAGTCCGAAGTTGTCCGCGGCCATGTTGGCAACAGCGCGGCGCGTTTTGCCCTGCAGCGTGCGGGGCTTGATGTCTGGTCCCTGCCGACCGTCCTTCTGTCGCATCACCCGGGCCATGGACGACCCGAGGGGCGCACCACGCCGCCAGAGGAATTGTCCCTTCTGTTCCAGAGCCTGCATCAGCGCGGCTGGGCCTGCGCGCTCCAGGGTGTGATCACGGGATACCTGGGGGCGGCTGCGCAGGCGGCGGCAGCTGCCAGCATTGTTTCGCAGGTCAAGGCGCTGAACCCCCAGGCGCTCTATCTCTGCGATCCGGTCTTTGGCGACGATGGCGGTGCCTATGCGAAGCCGGGCGTGGCCGAGGCGATTGCCCGGGACCTGCTGCCGCTGGCCGACATCGCTGCGCCCAACCGGTTCGAGCTGTCGAGCCTGACCTCGCAACGCATCGACGGGCCGGCCGACGCCGTGCGTGCGGCGCGGCTTCTGGGGGTGCGCGAGGTTGTCGTCACCTCGGTGCCCGATGGGTCGCGGATTGCCAATATCAGCGTTACGCAAACAGAAGCGTGGGGGTGCAGCGTGGACCGCGAGGCGCGCGTCCCGCACGGCACGGGTGACCTGCTTTCTGCGCTTTATCTGGCGCTGCGGGTCAAAGGCCTTGTCGCTGCGGATGCGCTGGCAGGCAGCGTTGCCCGCGTGCAGGGCATCATCGGTGCAAGCCTGGGGCGGGACGAGCTTCAACTCATTCCCGCACAGGAGCAGCTTGTTTCGCCCGTGCCCGTGTTGCGGGCCGAGCGTCTGGCCTAGGCCGCCTTCTTGAGGTGGCGAGCGATCAGGATCTCGGCGATCTGGATCGCGTTCAGGGCGGCGCCCTTGCGCAGATTGTCGGAGACGCACCAGAGCGCGAGGCCGTTCTCCACGGTCGGGTCCTTGCGGATGCGGCTGATGTAGGTGGCGTAGTCGCCCACGCATTCGACAGGGGTCACGTAGCCGCCGTCCTCGCGCTTGTCGACGACCATGCAGCCGGGCGCCTCGCGCAGGATGTCGCGCGCCTGGTCGGCAGTGATCGGGCGTTCGAACTCGACGTTGATGGCTTCCGAGTGTCCGACGAATACCGGCACGCGCACGCAGGTGGCCGTGACCTTGATGTCGGGATCGAGGATCTTCCTCGTCTCGGCGGCCATCTTCCATTCCTCCTTGGTGTAGCCGTCATCCATGAAGACGTCGATGTGGGGAATGATGTTGAAGGCGATCTGCTTGGTGAATTTCTTGGGCTCGATCGAGTCGGTCACGAAGATGGCGCGGGTCTGATTGAAGAGCTCGTCCATCGCGTCCTTGCCGGCGCCGGAGACCGACTGGTAGGTCGACACGACCACGCGCTTGACGCGGGCCACGTCGTGCAAGGGCTTCAGCGCCACGACCATCTGGGCGGTCGAGCAGTTGGGGTTCGCGATGATGTTCTTCTTCGCATATTTCGCTATGGCACCGGCGTTCACCTCGGGCACGATCAGCGGAACGTCGGCATCCATGCGCCACTTCGAGGAATTGTCGATGACGACCGGGCCCATGGCGCCGATCTTCGGCGACCATTCGGCAGATACAGTGCCGCCGGCCGACATCAGGACGATGTCTGTCCCGCGGAAATCATAGTTCTCGAGCGCCTTGCAGCGCAGCGTGTTGTCGCCGTAGGAGACTTCCTTGCCCACGCTCTTGCGTGAGGCGAGCGCCACGACTTCGCTTACCGGGAACTCGCGCTCGGCGAGGATGTTCAGCATTTCGCGCCCGACATTGCCGGTGGCGCCGACGACGGCCACTTTCCAGGACATGTTTTTCTCCGTTATGCCGATTTGGCGAGTGCAGCCAGGATGGCGCTGCCCATTTCATGTGTGCCGACCCCGGTCATGCCGGGTTGCATGATGTCGCCCGTGCGCAGGCCCTGGTCAAGGACTGCGCCAACGGCGCGCTCAATGGCATCAGCTTCAGCCTTCATCCCGAAGGAATAGCGCAGGCACATGGCGAAGGACAGGATGGCCGCGATGGGGTTTGCCTTGCCCTGCCCTGCGATATCGGGGGCGGAGCCGTGGATCGGTTCGTAGAGGGCGCGCTGGCGGCCGGTGGCGGGGTCACGTTCGCCAAGCGAGGCGGAGGGCAGCATGCCGATCGAGCCGGTCAACTGGGCGGCCTCATCCGACAGGATGTCGCCGAAGAGGTTGTCGGTGACGATCACGTCGAACTGCTTCGGGTTGCGGACAAGCTGCATGGCGCAGTTGTCGGCGAGGATGTGGGTCAGCTGCACGTCGGCGTATTCGGCTGCGTGGAGCCTCGCGACCTCTTCCTTCCACAGAAGGCCCGAGGTCATCACGTTGTGCTTTTCGGCGGAGGCAACCTTGTTGCCGCGCAGGCGGGCAAGCTCGAAAGCCACGCGCGCGATGCGATGGATCTCGTGGGTCGTGTAGACCTGCGTGTCGACGGCGCGGCGCTGGCCGTCCGGCAGGGTCGAGATGCCCCTTGGTTCGCCGAAATAGACGCCGCCGGTCAATTCGCGGACGATCATGATGTCGAGGCCGGCCACAATCTCGGGCTTGAGCGTCGAGGAGGACTTG
>JBILGJ010000148.1:0-6841 GCA_044351125.1 Micropepsaceae bacterium | reverse complement strand
CAATCGTCTGCTGCCGCCGACCAGCAAGGCCGAACCTGTTTCCCGCCGCAGGTCGCGGGAGGAGCTGGTCACGCTGGCGGGCTTCCAGCTGACCGAGTTCGAGCGGCAATCCTCGTTCTTCATGGCCGGCGGACTTGCCGCCGTGCATGCGACGGAGCGCTCGCGTGACGCGGTGTGGGATGCCATGCAGCGGCGCGAGGTCTATGCGACGTCGGGCCCGCGCATCCTCCTCTGGTTCAATGCCGTCGATGAACAGGGCAACAAGGTGGCCATGGGCAGCCGTCTCGAAACGGACAAGCCCGTTGCCTTCGAGGTCAAGGCCGTGGGTGCGTTCAAGCAGAAGCCCGGTTGCCCGGACTTCACCAAGGCAGGGCTCGACGAGGGTCGCATCAAGGACATCTGCTCGGGCGAGTGCTACAACCCGTCCGACGAGCGGCGCCTGATCACGCGGATCGAGGTCGTGAAGATCCGCCCGCAAAGCAGCAAGGGCGAGGACATGAGCCAGCTGATCGAGGACCGGTATCTGGTCCACACCTGCAAGCCCAATCCGGATGGCTGCACATTCAGCTTCATGGATCCCGACTTCGCCAAGGGCAAGCGTGACACGATCTACTATGTCAAGGCCATCCAGGAAGCCGAGCCCGCCATCAATGCGCAGCCCGTCAAGTGCGAGCGCGATGGCAACGGCAAGTGCATCAAGGCCACGCTGTGCTATGGCGACTATCGCTCGGGTGAGGATGGCTGCACAGCGCCGGCCGAGCATCGGGCCTGGTCGTCGCCGATCTACCTCGACTATCGCGTGAAGGCGGCCGGTCCTGTCGTTCCTGCGCCAGTGCCTGCTGCCGCCGGTGAAGCCAATGGCGGCTAGGCCGGCGCTGCCAAGGCCGACGCTGCTGCTTCTCGGTGGTGCGGGGCTTGGCCTTGTGGCTGCAATGTGGGCGGCGCTCGGGGCAGGCACGGCCGTGGAACGCTATGGCGACGCGATTGCGGTCGTGGACGGCACGCCTATCCAGCGCAGCGTCTTCGACAGCGCCATCGAGGGCCTTGCGTCCGCCAAGCGGACCGCCTTGACCGAGGCCGAGAAGCGTGAAGCGCTGGAGCGCATCATCGACGAGGAACTGCTGCTGCAACGGGCGCTGGAGCTGGGGCTTGGCGAAAGCGATCCGCAGTCCCGCAAGGCTCTTGTCAACGCCATGCTGCAGTTCTCGATCGCCGATGCGACCCGGCGAACGCCCAGCGATGCGCAGCTTCAGGCCTTCTATGGCGAGCGTCCCAAGCTGATTGCGCCACAGCCGCTTCTGACGGTCAGGGGTGTCTCGTTCGACCAGAAGGACGAGGCACGCGCCCGCGCATTCAAGGCATTGCTCGACGGCGGCAAGGGCTTCGAGGAGGCCGTGCGGCAGACCGCAGCCGAGGGGCTTTTGTTGCCTGGTGGCCCCGTCATTCCCAGCAAGATTGCCGAGTATGCGGGGGCAAGCGTGCGCGATGCGGCGCTGTCGCTGCAGCCCGGGCAGAGCCTCGGACCTATCGGCATCGCCAACCGGCTTGTCTTTGTCCACGTGGTTGCGCGTACCGAGACCCCGCCGCCGCCGCTGGCGCTGGTGCGCGACGTGGTGCTGGAAGAGTGGCAGAAGCGCGAGACCGAGGCGGCGTTCACGGCCTATGTTGAAGGTTTGCGGCGCAAGGCACGGATCTCGTACGACGGCTCGGCGCCGGAGGGCGAAGGCGGGAAATGACCGGCCGCATTCTTGTGGTTCTCGTGCTCCTCGCGTGGAGCATCGCACCTGCCAGCGCGCATGTCCGAAGCCAGAGCTTTTCATCGTGGACGGTCTCGGGGGACACGATTGAGGGCGTGTACCAGGTCGATGCCTATCGTGTGACGCAGCTGAGCGAGACGCCCGAGGACCTCGCAGGGCTT
This sequence comes from Micropepsaceae bacterium, assembly GCA_044351125.1. Lineage (GTDB taxonomy): Bacteria > Pseudomonadota > Alphaproteobacteria > Micropepsales > Micropepsaceae > SZUA-430. The sequence goes on along the minus strand of JBILGJ010000148.1, from coordinate 4,923 downwards.
TTGTCCGGGCATCTGGATGCGCGCGTGCACGCGGTGCAGGGCGAGGTCCGCTGCAAGCGTACGGCGTTCCGGGCGCTGGTGGCGCCCCGGGGCGAGATGCGGGTCGAGTTCGCCTTCACGTGTCCCCGCCCCGTTGCGCAGGCCGATGTGCGGCTCTCGATTGGCGGCTTCTTCGATGTCTCGATCAGCCACGTGCACTATGCGCGGCTGTCCTATCCCGACGGGCGGCTTGACGAGGTCGTGCTGACGCAAGGGCAGCAGGTTGTGGTGGCCGGCGCTGAGGGTGCCTCGGGGCACAACAGTCTTGCGAGCCTGTTCGTGCTGGGGTTCGAGCATGTGCTGAGCGGGCTCGACCACATCGCCTTCCTGGTTGCGCTGATGATGCTTGCTGGTGGCGTACGACAGACGATCTGGGCGGTCACGGGGTTCACGCTGGGCCACTCGGTGACGCTGGGGCTCGTCGCGCTGGGTGTGCTGAGGCCCGACACGGCGGCGATCGAGGCCATCATCGGTTTCACAGTCGCCTGGGCGGCGGGCGATGCGCTGGCCCGGGCACGGGACCTGTCTCCGCTTCCGGGCGTTGCAGGCGCGGTCGGCATCGGGGTCATGACGGTCGTTGCCGGGGCGATGGGGCTTTTGCAGGTACCCGCTGTCGTCATGCTGGGACTGGCTGTCTTTGCCGGGGCCATGGCCTTTGCCCGTGGGGTTGATGCGGGACGCATTGCGCCGGCCGTTGCCACGCTGTTTGGGCTGGCGCATGGAGCAGGGTTCGCAGGGCCGCTGCTCGAGCTCAAGATCGCGCCGGAGAACCTGGTCTGGACCCTCCTGTCGTTCAACCTGGGGGTCGAGGCGGGCCAGCTGGTCGCTGTCGGGGTCGTGGCAGGACTGATGGCCGGGCTCAGGGCTGCGCGGGTACGCGTGCCAGGCGTCGGGCTTGAGCTTGCGGCCGCCCTGCTGTTTGCCCTGGGCGTGTTCTGGTTTGTCTCGCGGTCGATCGGCTAGATGGGCTGGCGCCTACCTGCGGCATATTCCTTTTGGTTACGCGCCAGGTAATTGCCCCATTGACGTGAGCCCGGCATCATCCGCCAGACAAGGGTAATGCCATGACCGAGACGACCACCCAGCCCCCGGTTTCGATGGGCTCCGAGCCGCGTGTTGCGTTCTCCGAAATGCTGCGGGCGTGGCGCACGCGCCGGCGGCTTTCGCAGCTCGAGCTTGCGCTGAGCAGCGGCGTCTCGCAGCGCCATCTGAGCTTTCTGGAATCCGGGCGCTCGCGTCCCAGCCGGTCGATGATCCTGCAACTCTGCGAGGTGCTGGACGTGCCGCTGCGCGAGCGCAACGAGCTGCTGCTTGCCGCCGGCTTTGCTCCGATGTTCAGGGCGCGGCCGCTGGAGGATCCGCAGATGGCGCAGGTCCTTGCGGCGGTGCGCATGATGCTTACGAACCATGCGCCGTTCCCGGCGATTGCCGTCGACCGGTGCTGGAACATTCGCATGACGAATGAGCCCTTCGACCGGCTTGCGGCGATGCTCGGTACGGATATCTGGACGCGGATCGGTGGTGGGGAAAGGAACCTGATGGCGCTGTTCTTCCATCCGCAGGGCCTCAGGCCGTTCATCGCCAACTGGGATGCCATTGCGCCACTGCTCTGGCATCGGGCGCGCCGGGAGGCCGAGGCAGCAGGCGGGGCGGATGTGCGTGCGCTGCTTGACGGTCTGAGTGAATACCAGAGTGCCGAAACGTTGTGGTCGGGTGAGGACGTGCCGCTTGTTCCGGTTCTGCCGCTGGAGATCGCGAAGGACGGGGTGAAGGTCTCGTTCTTCACGGTGATCTCGACCTTCGGCACGGCGCAGGATGCGACAGCCAATGAGCTGGCGATCGAGAGCTTCTTTCCGGCCGATGCGGCAACCGAGCAGATGTTCCGGCAGATGGATGCCGCGCGGTCAGGCTGAGCGGCGTTCGACCTCTGGAGCGGATGCATCAGTGCGCTCGCGCTCTTGCGTTGCCGGATCCTGGGCCGCTTCCACGGCCTCGTGGATCACGTGCAGGAGATCAAGCATGGCGTGGTTCAGGGTCTGAAGCTGTGGCTGCCGGTGGCGCTGGCCGGCGGCCGCAAGGTTCTGGTGATTGATCAGTTCGACGACTTCCGTCAGATCGCCCATGCGTTCCGTGAGGGCATCGCCGAGGTGTTGCAGGCGCTCGCGGGCCTGGCCGGCGTCCTTGCGCGCGAGGGCCACTGCGAGCGACAGGTCCCGTGCCTCGATCGCAAGCGCGTCGCGCTCGTTGCGGACCGCTTTCAGGCGTTCAAAGGCCTCGCTCAGTGGTGCGAAGGCTGAAGGGGCCGGGCTGGCTTTGTGATGGCTGCCGGCATTGGTCTGGTCGAACGCGTGCCCGAGCTTGACCAGCGGGGTCGTCCATCGCCATGCGAAGATCATTGCGCCGAGCGCTGCAACCCCCGCGACTGCGAGGAACGTTCCGGAGAGGCTGCTCGCCGGAGCCGTGATGGCGGACCTGGGCGCGAACACGATGGTCACGAGCCCCGGATCCTGGCCGAGGGTGCGGGTGCCCGAGCGTTCGATGGCGGCGATGCCGGGCTCGCCGGCAATCGACATCGCAATCGGGCGCCGGCTTGCGCCAATGTCGATTGTGCGGGCGGCGGCTGCGATGGCGCCAGACATCTGGCTTGTGAAAAGCACCTGCCTGTCCTGCTGGCGGGCGAGGATGACGATCTGCTGCTGCCGTCCCTGGTCCTGGCTGCGCAGGGTGCGCCCCACGAGCTCATTGATCCGGATGACGCCGGTGAGGGTGCCAATCACCGTCTGTCGGTCGTAGCTGGCCACAAGCGGGACCGTGAAGCGCACGGCATCCGGCGTGTTTGCGGCGAGTTTCGTGAAGGAGCTCTGCGTCGTTCGTCCGGAGATGGCTTCCTTGATGCCGGCTGCCTCGGTCAGGTCTGCCTTGCGCAGGGCTTTGTCAGTCGTTGCGACCACCGCGCCGCGGGCGCTTGTTACGGTGAGGCTGGCGAAGTCGGGGTAGGCACGGTTGAGATCGCCGAGGACCTGCGCGAGTTCGCCCCCGTCGTCGTTGATCAGGACCTCCTGCATCATGGGCATGGTGCGCCAGGCCTTCATGTGTGTCAGGTTCTGGGCCAGGCGCTCTTCGACGGACGCCATTGTCATGCGGGCCGTGGCCTTCAGTTCGTTGAAGGTCCTGTTGCGCGCGTCGTTGTCGGCCGATAGCCAGAGACTGGCCCAGCCCGCGGCCAGCGGCAGGATGATGCAGGCGGCGAATGCGGCCATGATGCGCGTTCTCATCGACATGGGGCGCCGTCGTCCCTGATGCATGTGTCCTCGCCCGGCGAGTGGTCCATGGCCACGACGGTCCATCCGTCTGCTGTCTGCACGCCCACGCGCACCATGCGTCCGTCGAGCGTCACGATGCCGGATCCTCCCGAACCGCTGACGCGAAGGCGCGCGCGCAGCTGGTCGATTGTGAGGCCACCGAATGTGGCGGCCTGTCCTGCCGTCGCCGTGCCGGAACTGTCGGACACGACATTGCCCCGGTCGTCCACGATGACGACGTAGAGCGTGTCGGCCAGGCCGTGCATGAGCACGCGCTCATAGGCGGTCACGTCCTGCTCGATCGAGACCACGATCTCCTTCTGCCCGCTCCGCTCAACGGCGGCGACATAAGTCAAGGTGTCCCCGTTTATAAGTGTGCCGACCGTTCCGGTTTCTTGCGCAAGACCCTTCTTCAGGGCGGGGGTGCGGTTCGGGCGCCTTGCTGCGGACCCTGTGCCCTCGGGGCCCACCTCGGCCACCACGTCGCCATCGCGCCACATGATGCGGAAGGTGGTAAGGCCGTACCTGTTCTGGAGGGCCTTCAGGGATGAAACGATCCGGTCCTTGATGCGTTCGCCTTCGTTGCCGGTTGCAGCTGTGAGATAGGCTTGCAGCAGGCGGCCGTTTGCGAGTGCGGCGGTGTATTTTCGGGCCTTGGTTCGCACGATCGTGACGGCAGCCGTCTTCTCGCGGAGCAAGGCGTCGAGGCTGGTCACAGGCGCAGCTGAACTTTCGGGGGCGGCCGTCATCGCCACAGCCCCGAGCGCCGATGCCAGTATGATCACTGCCCCACGCATTGCGCCTGCCATGTTTGGGCGCGTTCGGGTTTACCGGTTGTTAGGATGGTCAGCCCGCAGCGCCTTCTGGCAACAAGTTACGACATTGGCTCTAAGAATGGCTGAACGCCCCGGTTTTGGGCCGGGGCGCTGGTCAGTGTCGTCTTGTGGCAGGGCTTGCGCCTCAGAAGGGGCGGGGCCGGTTCTGCATCACGTCGATGCGGTTGCCATCCGGATCGAAGAACGAGAACCACTTCATGCCGCCAGTATCGCGCAGCGGGTTCACGTGGACGCCGAGCGCTTCGAGCTTGGCGTGAGTGCCTTCGACGTCGCCGGTGCGGAAGTTCGGGAAAGCCGCCGCCGTGGGAGCGGTGGCGAGCGTTTCATCGACGGCCAGCTGCCAGAGGCAGAGGTTGGCGCCGCGGCCGAGGTCGAGGACCACGGTCTGGCCGGCGGCGTTTTCCTCCACGACGTGGAGTTCAAGCACGCGCTCGTACCAGGAGCGGGCGACCCGAAGGTCCTTCACTCGCATGACGACCATGTTGAGGGCGTCGAAGATGCCTGCATGGGGGCGCGGGCCTGCGCCAGGGCCGCCCGGGCCGGAACGAGGACCAAATTGACGGCCGCCGCCTTCGCGCGGACCGCGCGGTCCGCCAAAGCCACCGCGATCCCCACGGTCGCCACGGTCGCCACCGCGATCGAAGCCGCCACGGTCGCCACCGCGATCGAAGCCGCCACGGTCGCCACCGCGATCGTAGCCACCACGGTCGCCGCCGCGATCGAAGCCACCACGGTCACCGCCGAAG
>JBILGJ010000147.1:0-6859 GCA_044351125.1 Micropepsaceae bacterium | reverse complement strand
TGGCCTCAAGGTCGCGGCCGTGAAGGCCCCGGGCTTCGGCGACCGTCGCAAGGCCATGCTGGAAGACATCGCGATCGTCACCAACGGCGAAGTGATCTCCGAAGAACTCGGCATCAAGCTCGAGAACGTGAAGATCAACCAGCTCGGCACCGCCAAGCGCGTCCGCATCACGAAGGACGACACGACCGTCATCGACGGCTCGGGCAAGAAGAAGGACATCCAGGATCGCGTCGCCCAGATCAAGGCGCAGATCGAGGAAACCACGTCCGACTACGACAAGGAAAAGCTGCAGGAACGTCTGGCGAAGCTCGCCGGCGGCGTTGCGGTCATCCGCGTCGGCGGTGCGACGGAAGTCGAAGTGAAGGAGCGCAAGGACCGCGTTGATGACGCGCTGAACGCCACCCGTGCGGCCGTGGAAGAAGGCATCGTCCCCGGCGGCGGCACGGCGCTGCTCTATGCCTCGAAGATCCTCACGGGCATCAAGGGCGACAACGACGACCAGACCGCCGGCGTGAACATCGTTCGCCGCGCGATCCAGGCGCCGATCCGCCAGATCCTCGAGAACGCAGGCGTTGAGGCCTCGCCGGTCGTCAACAAGCTGCTCGAAGGCAAGTCGAACACGGCTGGCTTCGACGCCCAGAAGGAAGAGTACTGCGACCTGATCGACTCGGGCATCATCGACCCGACGAAGGTCGTCCGCACGGCCCTTCAGGATGCGGCCTCGGTCGCTGGCCTCCTGATCACGACGGAAGCCATGATCGCCGAGAAGCCCGAGAAGAAGTCGGCCCCCGGCGGCATGCCCGGCGGCATGGGCGGCATGGGCGGCATGGATATGGATATGTAAGGCGCTTGCGAGGGCGCGCGCGAGCGCGCGCCCCGCAAAGCCTTATCCCCGCGAAAGCGGGGATCTCCATCCGAAAGAGGCACTCACCAGGGCTCCGGCACAAACCGGAGCCCTTTTTCACGTCGATCAGGCCGCAGCCTTGCGATGCTTCATGATTGCCTGTGCGTAGCCGGCGAACAGGCGCCTCAGCCGCTGCGCATCGTCAACGCCCAGCGACCCGGACGCCGACAGGTTTTCCTCCAGCGCCTTCGCCGCTTCGGACAGGGCCTTCGCCCCGGCCATCGCAGCCGCACTCTTCAGCGAATGGGCAATGCGCACCGCCTCGCCATGCGCGCCCGCCTGTCCGGCGAGACATTCGAGCTGCCTGAGCTTGTCGGACGCATCCGCAAGGAATGTGTCGATCAGCAACTGCAGCGTCTCCTCGCCTGCATCATCGCGGAACTGCGCAATCGTCTCTTCATCGATACTGGGATGCTCGTCCTGCGCGGATCGCGATGAAATGCCTTGGGTCTCATCGCCCCTGGCCAGCGCCTCACCGATCGCGATGATAAGCTCCTCCTTGCGGAAAGGCTTGCCCAGATGTCCGTTCATGCCCGCCGCGCGGCAATTCTCTATGTCATGGGCAAAGGCGTTGGCAGTGAGCGCCACGATCGGAATATGTGCGCGGTCGCACCCAAGCGAACGGATGGCACGCGTTGCCTCAAGCCCGTCCATCTCCGGCATGTGCACGTCCATGAGCACGATGTCATAGGGCAGGCGGCGCACGGCCTCGAGCGCCTCGAGCCCGTTGCCGACAAAATCGGCGCCAAGCCCGAACTTGGACAGGACCGAGCGCACGACGAGCTGGTTCGTGGCGTTGTCCTCGGCGACCAGCAGGCGCAGCGGTCGACCGATCGCCTGAAACGCCTGAAGCGCCTCCTGAACCCGTTGCGCCTCGCGCGGGCGCGCCACCGTCTCGCACGCTTCGCGGCTTGCGATACTGAGCGGCACCTCGAACCAGAAAGTCGAGCCCGCGCCCTCGGTGCTCGAAACACCGATGCAGCCACCCATGCGCTCGGCCAGGCGCTTGCAGATCGCAAGCCCAAGCCCGGTACCGCCATAGCGCCGCGAGATCGAAGCATCCGTCTGGCTGAAACTCTTGAAGAGCCTGTCAAGCCGGTCTGCAGGAATGCCAATCCCGGTATCCTCGACATCGACGCGCAGCCTTACATCCGTGCCCTGCGTGTGCGTTTGCACGGTCGTCACGCGAATGGTGACAGCCCCCTCATTGGTGAACTTGACGCTGTTTCCGAGATAGTTGAGCAGGATCTGGCGTATCCGCGAGGGATCGCCCTTGACGTAACGCGGTACGTCCGCGTGGATGTCGATCTCCAGCGAAAGCGACTTGGCCCGCGCGCGCGGCAGGATGATCTCTCGGGCATACTGCACAAGCGTGTGCAGGTCGAAGCCGACCGTCTCGAACTCCATCGCCTCGGCTTCAAGCTTTGAGAAATCCAGCACATCGTTCAGCAACGACAGCAGGCTGTCGGCCGAGTCGCGGATGGTCAACGCGCTGCGCCGCTGCTCGGATGTCAGTTCCGTATCAAGCAGCACGCTGGTCATGCCCATGACACCGTTCATGGGTGTACGGATCTCGTGGCTGATCGTGGCGAGGAATTCCGACTTGGCCCGGTTCGCGCTTTCGGCTGCATCGCGGGCCGCAGCAAGCGCAACCTCGGCTTCCTTGCGCGCCGTGACGTCCACGATGAAACAGTCGAGATAGCGCGGCAGGCCCTGTGCATCGCGTTCGCTGACGCGGCCCTGCTCGTGAACCCACTTGATCTGCCCATTGGCCAGGCGGATCCTGTACTCGATGTCAAAGGGCTCGCCATTAAGCGCGCCCGCCAGGAGTCTCGAGCAGCGGTCGGCATCTTCGGGTAGCATCATCCGTAAGGATGGGCACATCTGTCCGACAGCTTCGGACGGGCTGACACCCCAGAGCGCTTGCGCGCCCGGACTGGCGTATTCCAGCGGGAACCCGTCACAAACCCGCACGCGGTACATCACCCCGCCGAAATTTGCGGCCATCTCGGTCAGGCGTTGCTCGCGGAGCTCAAGCTGCTCATGCATCTTGCGCTGGGGGGTGATGTCGACGAAAACGGCATCGAGATAGGGGTCTTCTCCACGACGCTCTGGCTCGACGGCACGACCGCGTTCCATCACCCAACGATAGTGCCCGTCAACTCCATGTACCCGGTATTCGACGGAATAGGGCTTCCGGGTCTCGATGGCCCGGTTGATCGTCTTCTGGTGCAGCTCACGGTCACCCTTGTGCAGGGTCCACCAGAACACAAGATCCGCAGGCTGGCCGATGACTTTGTCCGCAGCGACGCCAAATAGTCTCTGGCTGTTCGAGCTCATGAAATCCAGCGTTCGTGTCGCACCAAGGCGGACACGATAGACCACCGCCTCGATGGTCTCGGCAAGGCTCTCATAGCGGACCTGGCTCGTTTCCAACGCGCGCCCGAGCCGCAGGAAATGACGCTGAAGGAACAGTGCTAGTGCCGCAATGCCAAGCACAAGCACCACAATCGCAGCAATGAAGAAATCCTGGACCGTCCCGAGGCTTGCGACCTCCTTGAAGCGATCACCCCACCAGCCTTTCTCGCGCGCCTCCAGCAATCGGCGCGCTTCAGACAGCTTGAGGGTGGCGGTCCGATAGTCCGTCCACACCGAACTGAGCGCGCGCAAAGTCTCCCTGTCACTGCCTTGCGTCGGGCGAGTGAGCAGCGCCAAGCCCTTGTCGGCCATGGAGCCGCCCGCATCCTTGGCAGCGATGAGTGCAGCCAGCAGCGGACGACAAATGCAGTTGTCACCGGCCGTCGCGACTTGCCGCCGCAATATCTCAATCATCCGGTCGATGCGTGAGGCGAATTCCTGCTGAGAGGTGCGCAAGAGGGTAGGATCGGCTTGTCCGGTACCACGCGTCGCAACCACGGCCAGCTGATCATACATGTTTGTCAGGATGTCGTCGGTCGTAGCGACATCCGACCCAACGCCGCGCCAGACGCCCGACACCTCGAGGCCGTGTTCATAGGTCTGCGAAATTTGACTGACGAAGACCGTGCTCACAATCACGGCAACCAATGTCACCGTGACAAGACTGAAGCAAAGCACATGGGACACGCGCTGCGACGACATCCTGGAAGACAGGCGGTTGAGCAGTTCGCGCATCACGGTGACAATCTTTTAGACGCGCGCAGCACGCGGCGCGCCAACGCGGCGGGAGGCGATGACCGACTCGACCGCTGCGACCAGTGCAGACAGTTGGAACGGCTTCGAGATGGTCGTGTCCGCCCCGAGGCGCTCTGCGATCATGAGGACATCCAGGGCCTTCCCCGCACCGCGGGCAAGCCCGCCCGAAATCGCAACGATCCCCACGTCAGGACGCTGCCGCCGCATGGCCCGGATCGTCTCGACACCTTCCTGTTCGGGCATGACGATATCGCACACAACTGCATCATAGGCGGTGCTTGCAAACTTCGCAGAGCCCTTGAGCCCGTTCGTCGCATGGTCCACCTCATGGCCATGCTGCGTCAGAGCATGGACCATCAGCTTGCAGAACAGTTCATCATCATCGATCACCAGAACGCGGGACATGGGCAAGATCTCTTTCGTGGACGACTTGCCGAAATTCTCACGCGGGGGATTTATCTTTCATGAAACTTCCACGCATCGTTCCCTTACCCCATCGTGCAAAAGAAACGACGGTAAAGAAAGCCTTTCCGCATCTGGTGATCTTAGGTCTCTGTAAGGGTTAGCAGCGGCAGGCGCGCGTTTGACCGGCAACCTCGGCAAGCGGTGCCGGCGTTGCCCTCAACGTCCTGTGTTCAGAACGGCGAGGGCAGTCGCTACCCCGCAGATCGCCTGAACTTGCCGATGGCCTTCTCGTAAGCCGAGAAGAGATGCGCGAGCCTCTCTGCATCACCCGCCGTAAGATCGCCACCACCGTCATCAAGCCGTTGCTCGAGAGCCCTCGACGCATCCGACAGGGCACGCGCACCCGCCATGGCCGCCGCACTCTTGAGCGAATGCGCAATGCGTACCGCATCCTTGCCGGCGTTCCCGTCGCGTGCCAGTTCGCCAAGGACCCTCAGCTTGTCGGCTGCGTCGGCCAGGAATGTGTCGATCAGCAACTGCAGGGTATCTTCCCCGGCATCTTCGCGGAATTGCGCAATGGTCGCCTCGTCGAGCACATCCCCGGGGACCTCGACCTGCACGGCATCCACACGCGCCGTGGCCGGCGCCACACCCAGCGCATCGGCGATCGTGATGATAAGGTCTTCCTTTCGGAAGGGCTTGCCGAGATGTCCGTTCATGCCTGCAGCACGGCAATTCTCGACATCGTGGGCAAAGGCATTAGCCGTCAGCGCAATGATGGGGATGCGTCCGCGCGCATCACTGAACGAGCGGATCGCGCGTGTTGCCTCCAGTCCATCCATGTCGGGCATGTGCACATCCATCAGGATCAGGTCGTAAGGCCGCTGGCGCACGGCCTCCAGTGCTTCAATCCCGTTGCCGGCAAAGTCGGCGTTGAGGCCGAACCGGCCAAGGACAGAGCGTACGACAAGCTGGTTGGTCGCGTTGTCCTCCGCCACGAGCAGGCGCGGCTTGCGATCCATCTCATGAATTGTCTTCAGGGCCTGCTCGAACCGCAATGTCTCGAGCGGCCGCCGTCCCCCCTCGCATTCCTCCTGCGAGGCGATCTCGACGGGAAGCTCGAACCAGAACACCGACCCCTTGCCCTCTGTACTTTCAGCGCCGACGTCCCCGCCCATGCGCTCGGCCAGACGCTTGCAGATTGCAAGCCCAAGCCCTGTACCGCCGTAGCGGCGGGAGATCGAGGCATCCGCCTGGCTGAAACTCTTGAACAAACGGTCGAGCCGGTCCCGGGGAATGCCGATACCGGTATCGACCACCTCGATGCGCAACCGCGGGGTCAGTCCTGCCGGGTTTGACCGCACCCGAATTGTGACGTTGCCGCTCTCGGTAAACTTCACGGCGTTCCCAAGGTAATTGATCAGGATCTGCCGGATCCGTGCTGGGTCGCCCTTGATGTAGCGGGGAACGCTCGCGTCGATGTCGATCTTGAGTTCGATCGATTTCGCCCGCGCCCGTGGCAGGATGATCTCGCGGGCATATTGCACCAGAGCCTGGAGGTCGAACCCGACCATCTCAAGCTCCATGGCCTGTGCCTCCAGTTTTGAGAAATCGAGAACGTCATTGAGCAGTGAGAGAAGGCTATCCGCTGAATCGCGGATCGTCATCGCGCTGTGCCGCTGCTCGGGCGTCAAGTCCGTGTCGAGCAGGACGCTCGTCATGCCCATGACCCCGTTCATGGGTGTACGGATCTCATGACTGATCGTGGCCAGGAATTCGGACTTCGTGCGGTTGGCGTTCTCCGCCGCGTCGCGGGCCGCCGCAAGTGCTTTCTCTGCCTCCTTGCGCAGCGTGATGTCGGCGATATAGCCGTGGGCAAGCATCACACCGGGCTCGCTCGAAGGTGTCAGGCGACCACGCTCCAGCGCCCAGCGAACCGAGCCATCGGCATGCTTCAGTCGATATTCAATCTCGTAGGGACGGTTCTCGGCTTCTGCCCGGGCGATCTCTGCCGCGCGGATGCCCGTCTCCTCGGCAAACTTGAGGGACTCTATGAGATCCCGATTGTTCAAGTGAGCTTCCGGCGGATATCCGGTCAGCTTCTCGACACTCGGGCTCAGATAGAGCAGTTTTCGTTCGGGGCGCAGCATCAGCGTGTAGAACACCTCATCGATGCATTCGACAATGTTGCGCACCCGGGTATTGGTCTCCGCGAGTTCCATTTCGATGCGCTTGCGCGCGGTGACATCCACGACGAAGCCGTCCATGTAGAGCGGCGTACCGTGTTCGTCCCGCTCGCTGACGCGCCCGCGCTCCAGCAGGTGCTTGATCGAGCCATCGGACATCCTGATCCGGTACTCGACATCGTACGGGCGT
>JBILGJ010000146.1:0-6929 GCA_044351125.1 Micropepsaceae bacterium | reverse complement strand
AACCGGATGCAGGACTGGCATCCGCACTGCTGGCTGGGCTTGCGCTGACCGCCGGCGTCAGGTCGTTAACCGGCCTGTTCTACATCGTCCACGTGCGTTCCAGCGTTCCCGATGCCTCGCCGAACTTTGACGAATTCAACGCGGCGCGCGCCTTCAACGTACCCGTCGATTTCGTGGTCTGGCCCATGGTCTTGGGCCTTGTCTTGTGCTGGTTGATCGCACTCCCGCACCTGCGCCCCCACCTTGCCGTCAAGTTGCCGGCCGTGTTGATCGGAACAGCGGTCGGAATTGCAATCTGGTTCATTACCGGCCCCCTGCTATTGGGTTGACGCTGGCAGCCAAACCCTGCAAGCCTGCCAGCCACGCCGCAAGCATATTCCAACCGACCCCCGCCATCTGGGGAACACGCGCATGCCGCACTTCCAAATCCCGCTCGAGCTCGACTACCTCGCCATCTTTGCCTGGGCGCTCTCGGGCGCCATCCTTGGGCTCAAGCGCAGGCTCGATCTGATCGGCGTGCTGGTCATCGCCACCGTCTCGTCCGTGGGCGGCGGGCTTATCCGCGATGGCATGATGCTGCAGCGCACGCCACCGGTGCTCACGGAAACCTTCTATCTGCCCCTGATCGTCATGGCATCGATGCTTGCCATCGTTTTCAAGGAATGGATCCGAACCTCCGCAACAGTCGACCGCATGGTGAGCGCGATCGACGCCGTGGCAACGCCGGCCTTCGCTGTCATCGGAATGGAACTCGCATTGCGCGCCAACATCCATATGCCGGGCGTATTGCTGGTCGGCTGCATCAGCGGCATGGGCGGCGGCCTGATCCGGGACATCATGCTGGGTGAGGTTCCGGAAGTGCTGAAGCCGGGACACTATCTGGTCATCCCGCTGATCGGCGCTTGCACGTTCTTCCTTGTCTTCACGCGCGCACTTGGCGCCGACCCGACGCCGATTGCCTGGGTCACGGTGCTGGTGTTCTTCGTCTTCCGCGTGCTGACCCTGCGCTTCGGTTGGCAGACGAGCCCGCTGATCCGTGATGAACCGGACTAGAGCCCCAGAACCTGCTTGGCGATGACATTCTTCTGGATCTCCTCGGTACCCCCTTCGATGGTATTGGCGCGCTGACGGCAATAGAGCGGCATCGCGCTCATCGCGTGGCCAGGCCCGATGAAACCCTCGTTCGATCCCGCCTCCAGCGCACCGACCTGCCAGGGGTTTGCATAAAACCCGGCAACCTCGAGCAGCAACTCGCTCAGCGCCTGGCTGATGAAAGTACCCTTCGACTTCAGGATTGCCCCGCCATTGCCCGCCGTGCCGGTCTTGGCCTCGTAGAGCACACGCTGGTTGGTGATCCGCAGCGCTTCGAGTTCGATCTCGATTTCGGCCAGCTTGCGCCGGAAGTCTGCATCCGAGATCACGGGCATTCCGTCGGACAGTTCCTCAAGACCCACCGCCTTGATCTGCCTGACCAGCCGCGTCGACTGCGCGATCTGCGCGATCAGCGCCCGCTCGTTGCCCAGAAGGAACTTGGCATAGGTCCAGCCCTTGTTCGGCTCGCCGATCAGGTTGCTGGCGGGCACCAGCACGTTCTCAAACCGGATCTCGTTCAGGATATGCGCCCCGTCGATCGTGATGATGGGCCGGTGGCTGATCCCCTTTGACCGCATGTCGATCAAAAGGACCGAGATGCCCTCCTGCGGCTTGCCCTCTGTCGAGGTGCGCACAAGCGCGAACATCCAGTCCGCCTTGTGCCCGTAGGAGTTCCAGATCTTCATCCCGTTGACGACGAACTGGTCACCCTCGCGCGCGGCCATCGTACGCAAGGTTGCAAGATCCGATCCCGCATTGGGTTCGGAATAAGCCTGGCACCACAGATGTTCGCCGCAGGCTGCGGGTGGCAGAAACCGCGCCTTCTGCTCCGGTGTGCCGAACGCAGCGATAACCGGCCCCACCATCTTCGTGGCAAAGGGCGACAGTGGCGGACAGCCCGCAAGCGCCATCTCCTCATCGAAGATGTAAAGCCGGGTGTGGTCCCAGCCGCAGCCGCCGATATCCATCGGCCAACCCGGTGCACCCCAACCATGCGCAGCAAGGATCCGGTGCCATCGCCGCCCGTCTTCGACGGTCATGCGAAGGCCTGCATCGGACTTGGCCTTGAGATCGTCGGGCAGCAGGCGCGCAATCACGGCGCGCACATCGCTGCGAAAGGCAATGTCCGAGGAGCTTTCCTTCAGGTCCATGACGCGGCAACTCCGGCAGGTTGAGGCGACGAGCCTAACCCCGCAGGCGCAACCCTGTCATCACTGGAAAGTGCCTCCGGGGCCTCAGGCTTCTCGCGCCCAGACCTTGCGGATCTGGCTCTCGGCATCTGACGCCAGATTGAACCACGCCGTCTTGCTGTTGCGCGTATCGGCGACAAAAAGGCGATCGGAACCGCCAAGGTAGCGCGTGAGCTCGTTGCGCACGGCCCCCGCGGTCCTGTTCGAGCGCAGGATCCATGCATAGTGCGTGAGCCGATAGGACTGTCCCAGCGCTTTGATTGCGCTGTCGAGCGCAATCGGACCGGGACTGCCGGCACGAACCTCGACGACGATGACGAAATTTGTTTCGGTCTGCACATCGGCCTGCGTGCTTGCATCCGCCGGCTGGGTTGCAGCGACGGAAGCCCCCGCTTCCGTCGCCACTGCCTGCTGCGGCAGCTTGCGCGGCGTCTCCACCACGAAAAGCTGCACCAGGAATGGATCATCGATTGCCGTGATCCAAGGCCCCTCTTCCCCCGCCCGCACGATGGAGTGTGGCGCGACCCGACCCTCCTTCACGAACGCCGAAATTTCCTTGCCGGTATAGGGCCCATAGACCCTCCCGGCGACATTGATCGACCAGTGACTGTCGAGCACTTCCCTGGCAATGCGCGTGGACGACGACATGAACCGGCTCACGATCAACGAACGCCGGGCCCCTTTGAACAATTCGCGTGCCCGGCTGTGTGACTTCGGATAAGCAGTTTGCATGCCATTCCAAATTGGGACAGGGCCGCTCAAAGGGAGAAACCATGTCGAACCATGAATTCTGCACCGTCGAACGCGACGGCAAATTGACCATCGTCACGATGAACCGTCCGGACGTGATGAACGCCCTCCACCCGCCAGCCAACATGGAACTCGAGAAGGTGTTCAACGCCTTCGCCGCCGACCCCGACCAGTGGGTGGCCATCATCACGGGCGCAGGCGACAAGGCCTTCAGCGCCGGCAATGACCTGAAATATCAGGCCGCCGGAAATCCGATTACCGTGCCTGCCACCGGCTTCGCCGGACTGACGTCACGGTTCAACCTGAACAAGCCCGTCATCGCAGCAGTCAACGGGCTTGCGATGGGTGGCGGCTTCGAGATCGCGCTGGCCTGCGATCTCATCGTTGCGTCCGAGACCGCCATCTTCGCGCTGCCCGAGCCCCGCGTGGGCCTTGCGGCACTCGCCGGCGGACTGCATCGCCTGCCACGCGAGATCGGTACCAAGCGCGCGCTTGGCATGATCCTGACGGCACGCCGCGTTACCGCCACCGAAGGCCAGGCCCTCGGCTTCGTGAACGAGGTCTGCAAGCCAGGGGAAGTTCTGACGACCGCCAAGCGCATCGCAGGCCAGATCCTCGAGTGCTCGCCGATGTCGATCCGCGCCTCGAAGGAAACAGTCTATCGCGGGCTGGCGGAACAAAGCCTCGAAGCCGCCATCGACGCCCAGCGCAAATACGATGCCGTGCGCGCGATGTTCACGAGCGAGGACCTGATCGAAGGCCCCATGGCCTTCGCACAGAAGCGCCCCCCGCAATGGAAGGGACGCTGAACGGTCCTGTGTTGACTTGAAAGGATCAGGCGGCCTGCTCTGAGCTGACCGACAACTGCTCGGACAGGCTGCCGCGCGACGGCGGCATCTCGCTGAACTCGATGGCAAAGCCGTTCTCGTTGTGACGGACCACGCGCCCGCGCATCTTGCCGACCATGACCTGCTCGCCGAGCGGCGGCCACTCAGCCGCCTCGACCGCGACGCCGCCAAGCGACAGGTCGGTCACGCGGGCCGCAAGCTCGGTTCCATCGGCCCGACGTACCATGGCCGCACCTTTTGTCGTCTCTCGCTCGAAGCGCCGCCCTTCGATTCCCTTCGCGGGAGCCGGAATGCCCAAACCTGCGCCAAGGCGCTCCTGCAGCTTTTCGCGCCGCAGGGGCGACAGCACCAGGCGAACGGCAATGCCGCGATCGTCGACGCGGGCAACGACACCCTCAAGCCGGCCAAGATCCTCGACATAGGCGATGATGACCGAGCCGTCTTCAGCCGCGACATTCGAAACGATATTCATTCCGCCGATCGAGATGTCGTCGACGATGCCGGCATTTTCGCTGCCATCCTGCAGCAGGAACCGAACATGCAGGTTGAGCCGTGCCCGCGACTGACGACGTCGCTCCTGAGAGGAAACCGAAACGCTTGACTGATGATCGTACATGGGTCACCTAACAACAGACGCAGCGGCCATAACCGCAGAGTGCTCTCAACCGGGCTCAGTCTAAGGCGAGGTAGTTAACGCTCTGTTGCGAAGACGGACCTGCCAGAGGCGGCGACCCGCCCGTAAAACCCTGAAGGCAACGGCCGGCAATTAACATGACCTTAGCTCAATTCGACTTTGTGATTGCAGGCGCAGGCAGCGCTGGTTGCGTGCTTGCGAATCGGCTCTCCGAGAACCCGGCCAACCGGGTGCTGCTCCTCGAGGCCGGCCCCGAAGACAAGAATGCGATGATCCATATGCCGGCCGGCGTTGCATCGCTGCTAACCACCCGCAACGCGCATAACTGGGGCTTCGAGACCGAGGGCTCGCCCCACATGCGCAACCGGCGGGACTTCTGGCCCCGCGGCAAGGGACTGGGCGGCTCGTCGTCGATCAACGGCATGGTCTATATACGGGGACACGCACGCGACTACGACCACTGGCGGCAGCTGGGCCTCGACGGCTGGTCGTTTGCCGACGTGCTGCCCTATTTCAAGAAATCGGAAACCAACGAAGCAGGTTCCGACGACTTCCGCGGCGGCTCCGGCCCGCTGCACGTCAGCAACGTTATGAAGTCCTCACCCTTGTACGGGGTCGCCATCGAAGCAGGCCGGCAGGCAGGCTACAAGGTGACCAGCGATTTCAACGGCGAACAGCAGGAAGGCTTTGGCTTCTTCCAGTTGACGATCCGCGACGGAAAACGTTGCTCCGCCGCCGCCGCCTATCTCGCCCCCGTGCGCAATCGCCCCAACTTGCAGGTCATCACAGGCGCCATGATCTGCCGCGTGCTCTTCGACGGCAAGCGCGCGACCGGCATAGAGTACGAGCGTGAAGGAAGCCGCGTGCAGGTCGGTGCGACGCGCGAGGTCATCCTCTCCTGCGGCGCCATCGGCACACCGCAGGTCCTGCTCCTCTCCGGCATCGGCGACCGCGAGTATCTGCAGCGCTTCGGCCTGCCCGTCACGGCACACCTGCCCGGTGTCGGCCAGAACCTGCAGGACCATCTGGACGTCAACGTGCAGTACCGTTGTACGCAGCCCGTTACCGCCTATGCGCAGGTTTCGAACCCGCTCAGGATGGTGGGTGTCGGCCTGCAGTACATGCTGTTCCGCGCCGGACCTGGCCGGACACAAGGCCTCGAGTCCGGCGCCTTCATAAAGAGCCGCCCCGAACTCGAGGTCCCTGACCTCCAGATGCACCTCTTCAACGCCCCCTTCAGCGACCATGGCCGCAAGCGGCTCCAGATGCACGCCTTTGGCCTGCACATGTGCGCGCTGCGGCCGGAAAGCCGCGGGTTCGTGTCCCTGAAATCAGCCGACCCGAATGACACGCCGCTCATCCAGCCCAACTCCCTGTCGGCAGAAGCAGACCTGGTCACCCTGCGCGAGGCCGTCCGCATTGCACGCCGTGTGGTTGCCCAGCCTGCCTTCGACGCCTACCGCGGCGAGGAACTCAACCCGGGTGCCGACGCCCGCACCGACGACGAGATTGACGATTTCATCCGCCGCACCGCCATCACGATCTACCACCCTGTGGGGACCGCACGCATGGGCAACGATCCCATGGCGGTCGTCGACTCCAGCCTCAGGGTGCGCGGCATCGAGGGGCTCAGGGTGGTGGACGCCTCGGTCATGCCGACCCTGATCGGCGGCAACACCAACGCCCCGGTCATGATGATCGCCGAGAAGGCCTCGGACCTGATTTTGGGCCGTCCACCGTTGCCGCCGGAGCACAGGAAGGTCGCAGAAGACAGGCAGGAACGGCTGTCCGCCCGCCGTTAGCCGCCCCGGCGGTCAGTTTGACCTTTGCGAGCGGCCGCCGGACGCGTATCCTCCCGCCTCTTTGGTAGAGGGATCTGCATATGGTAAAGCGTTCAGCAATGGCCGGACTGGCCATGGTTCTTGGGCTGATGTTGCTGTCAGCACCGGCGGCCGAGGCGCGCAACCTCTATTTCGAGATGTGGTGCGAGGAGCAGGGCTTCGACGAGAAGCGCTGCGAGGAACGTCGCCCCGAGGACGTCAAGCAGTTCGAGGAATACTGGCGCTCGGTCGAGCGCTACGAAGAACGCTATTACGTCGAGCGTGAAGACGACAAGAACTTCCGCGACAAGCTGAACAACCTCGACAACCAGTCACAGCCCGGACTGCAGTCCTACGATCCGTCGGACTCCCCGCGCCCCGAGTAGGCGCAACACCTCCGCGGCACGAAAAAAGGGCGCCCCAGGGGCGCCCTTGAAGTTTGTGGTGTGGAGTCAGAGAAGGCACGTCGGAAAGGTTTCATTCCTAAGGGCGGGCAGAGACCAGGCGCAGCTGCGCCCCGGCCTTGCGACCATCGCGAGCGCCGGTCTCGGCAACTGCCGGCGTATCGCCCGTCAGGATGGCGCTGGCCCCCATT
>JBILGJ010000145.1:0-6932 GCA_044351125.1 Micropepsaceae bacterium | reverse complement strand
TGACCCCATTATTGAGTGCAACGCGTATTGCAAGAAAGCGGTAGTGCCATGGGCGCCTATCCTAGGGTCGAGGCCACGATACGTCAGTTGGTGGATTGGCTTGTGGTTGCTGACTATAGGGCAGTTGAAGTGTTCACAGGTGGAGAGCGAATGTCAGCCACAGATTTGTAGCAGGTGATCGAGAATTATGGCAGGAAGTTGATTTCGATACCGAGTTGTGGGCTTGAGAAGCTTGATGTCATTGAAATCGTTCGTAGCCGCTCAAGATCATGGTCGGTTCGCGTTGACTTGTGGACAGAGGAAGATGGTCGAAGCGATCTGACATTGGAATGCACGATGCGTGAAGGCGCCGGCGAGGTGCTGGATACGGACATAGACAACATCCATGTTGCCTAGCGCGCAACAAGTAGGCGGCCATGATACCTTGGGAGCTTTCAACTCAATACCATTCGATATGCGGCTATTAAGAAGACCTGGGCTCAGTCTGACCGATCCCGTATTTCTTGAAGAAAGTACACTCTGACACCAATGCCTCAGTCAGTGTGTAATGGGAGGTTGTGATGAGAGGGTTTGCAGCCCCTGCTTTGTTTATTGCACTTCTCGGTTTTGTAGGTTGCCTGGGAGGTGCGATCTGGCTGCAGACGCTGGGCGAAGGCTACAAACAGTGGGTTGATGTGCTCTCGCTGACGGGGTTCGCAATCTTTTCGGCAGCGGGTTCCTTCTGGGTGCTATTCCGAGGCAAGTAGGCTTTCGAAGCCCAGGGGGCGGCATCGGAAGGCCCCTGAAAAATCTCGCCGGGATAGGATCAGGCGGAACGAACACTAATCCCTGGGGCAGTTTGCACACCTCCAGATGACACATAAGTATTCACATGCTCGCCGCCTTCAAACAAGACCAGCATCTCGGAGCCGGCGCCATAAAGGTCGGAGGCATCGTCGAGAAACAATACGTAGTCACCATCAAACCTGAGGTGTAGGCCGGTTTGGTCATCGTTCGAACTTATGTCTGCCAAATGATGCCCGGTAAGAGCGCAAAGAGCATGCGCATTCTCACTCGATATCGCGTCACTGCATGCGATCAACGCCTCCCCGGGGCCACGCAGTTCCCAATCGCACATGTAAACCCATAACTCATGGGAAGCAGTCGATATTCCAAGTGTGATAAATAGAAATGAGCCCACACCCTTCCTGGCTTCCACCACCGGGAGATTGATAATCGACGAGTAGTACTGGCTGAGTGAATTGCTGGCCAAGTCCTTGCGTCCTGTTTCGGATGATTTCTCCCTGGCACGCGACTCAATTTCATGAGGAGGAAAAGAGCCGGGTACCACATTGATTCAGTGACAGTGAGAAAGCGGTCTCTGGTCGATTTCTTTGGCCCAAATTCTTCTGTCTGTCCATGTCGAAGCGGTAATGTCTGTGAAGTCGGTGCAAGAGAAAAAAGAATTCATCATGACGGTGCGGCTCAAACACATATCTTGGATAAACCCATTTTGGAGAGTCGGATTACTTCCAAAGACACAAGGGTTTCGCTTCACAAGCTCTTTTTGATTGATCTCGCGGATGTCACGCTTGATGTGGAGGCGGGAACCTTGGTTTTTAGGTGCATATTGTGGGAAGGGATGCGGCACCTCAGAGCATTTTTGGTAGAGGCGCGAACAACAGCAGCACATGGTGTTAGTGAGCTGATGCTGTACTCTGGGGAGCGTTTCGTTGCGAGCGCGGACCCAGGCTACGCCGTTTTGCCTTTGTTCGACATATCGGTTGGTGAAGTGAAAACCAAAGCGAAGCTGGGGCAGTGGCGGCAATTGCAGAAATTGGGTTCCGGAAAAGGGCTGGGCTGTGCGCTCCCGGCCTCCCGCAAAGACGTGGACGGTACGCCTGCGCGCACCATGACAAGAGCAGGGTCATGGGCGGTCTCCCTTGCGGTTGCCCGCGGATCCTGACCGGCCCCTCGCCCCACCGCCTCCGTTCGCCAAACCCACCTCCGTCATGGCCGCGTCGCGCGGCAGCGCGAACCGGCCACCCAGAAATCGCTCCGGGTGCGGTCATCGAACGCCCTCACCTTGAAGGCAAAGCCGGGAGTGAGCGGCAAACATTGAGGAGACTCTGGCTGGCCGGTTCGCGCTGCCGCGCGACGCGGCCATGACGAGGAGGAGGTGCGCAGGGTGCTCTGGTCGCGGGGTCTGAGTCAGGCTCTGATTAGCCTCACCCCCGCAAGATCCCCGCCTTCGCGGGGATGAGGCTTTTCGGCGATTGCTTTGCAATCGCTCGAAAGCGCCTCAATTATCATCCATCTTCAGCGCGGCAATGAACGCTTCCTGCGGGATCTCCACGCTCCCGAACTCGCGCATCTTCTTCTTGCCTTCCTTCTGCTTGTCCAGAAGCTTGCGCTTGCGGCTGATGTCGCCGCCATAGCACTTGGCGGTCACGTCCTTGCGCATGGCCTTGATGGTCTCGCGCGCGATCACCTTGCCGCCGATCGCGGCCTGGATCGGGATCTGGAACAGGTGCTGCGGGATCAGGTCCTTCAGCTTCTCGCACATCGCCCGGCCACGCATCTCGGCGCGCTGGCGGTTCACGATCATCGACAGGGCGTCGACCGGCTCGGCATTGACCAGGATCGACATCTTCACCAGGTCGCCCTGCTTGTAGCTGTCGACATGATAGTCGAAGCTCGCATAGCCACGGCTCACCGACTTCAGCCGGTCATAGAAGTCGAACACGACTTCGTTCAGCGGCAGGTCGTACTTCACCAGCGCGCGGTTGCCGGCATAGGTCAGGTCGACCTGGCGGCCGCGGCGGTCTTCGCAAAGCTTGAGCACCGAGCCCAGATACTCGTCAGGCACGAGGATCGTGGCTTTGATCCAGGGTTCCTCGATGTGCTCGATCCGCACGACATCCGGCATGTCCGCTGGATTGTGCAACTCAACAACCTCGCCATTGGTGAGGAAGATCTTGTAGACAACCGAAGGCGCCGTCGTGATCAGGCTCAGGTTGAACTCGCGTTCAAGCCGCTCGCGGATGATGTCGAGGTGCAGCAGTCCAAGGAACCCGCAGCGGAAGCCAAAGCCGAGCGCCGCCGAAGACTCTGTCTCGTAAGAGAAGCTCGCATCGTTGAGCGCCAGCTTCGAGATGGCCTCGCGCAACTCCTCGAACTCGGCCGCATCCACCGGGAAGAGGCCACAGAACACGACCTGCTGCGCTGGCTTGAAGCCCGGCAGCGGCGTTTCCGTTCCCTTTCGCTCGTCCGTGATCGTGTCACCGATCCGTGTGTCGGCAACCTGTTTGATGGCGGCCGTGAGAAAACCGACTTCGCCCGGTCCCAGCCTGTCAACGGCGACGCGCTTGGGCGTGAACACGCCCACGCGGTCGACTTCGTAGACGGCATCCGTCGCGATCATGCGGATCTTCTGGCCCTTGCGGATTTCGCCGTCGATGACGCGGAAGAGCACGACGACGCCCAGATAGGGATCATACCAGCTGTCAACCAGCAGCGCCTTCAGTGGCTTCGCAACTTCGCCCTTCGGCGGCGGCAGGCGCGTGACGATGGCTTCCAGCACGTCACCGATGCCAAGCCCGGTCTTGGCCGAGATCAGCACGGCCTCAGAGGCATCGATGCCGATGACGTCTTCGATCTGCTGGCGAATGCGGTCCGGTTCGGCGGCGGGCAGGTCGATCTTGTTCAGGATGGGAACGATGTCGAGGCCGGCATCGAACGCCTGGTACACGTTGGCGAGCGTCTGCGCTTCGACGCCCTGGCTGGCGTCAACGACAAGCAGCGCCCCTTCGCAGGCGGCAAGGCAGCGTGAGACTTCGTAACCGAAGTCGACATGGCCCGGCGTGTCCATCAGGTTCAGCAGGTAGGTCTTTCCGTCCTTGGCCTTGTAGTTCAGCCTGACGGTCTGCGCCTTGATGGTGATGCCGCGCTCGCGCTCGATATCCATCGAGTCGAGGATCTGCGCCTTCATCTCGCGTGCCTCGAGGGCGCCGCAATATTCGATGAGCCGGTCGGCAAGCGTCGACTTGCCGTGATCGATGTGGGCAACGATTGAGAAGTTGCGGATTTGGGAGAGTTCAGCCATGGAGCGCGAGGAAATAGCCTCTCGCGCCCGCGCTGTCGAGCGGCAAAATGCCTTGTTTTCAGCGGTAAACCGGGCTTGGCCCGGGTTAACCGCGGCCGCCGCGTCGCACCCGCGATCGATTGTCGTTACGGGGCCGTCACTGTAGCCTCCGGTTCGCCTTGCCCGGACGCATAACCGAAAGAACCCCGCCCGCATGACAAAGTCCCGGAAAGCCACCGAGGCAAAAGGGGAAATCGGGGATCTGTGGCCCGGCCAGTCCGTGGAACTGCTCAAGGCGCTTCACATCCTGACGCGTGAGGGCAAGCTCAACGCGGACTCGCGCCGCAAGCTGAAGCAGGTCCAGCACCTCGTTCAGCTGATCCGCCAGCCGCTCGACCGCCTTGTCGCGTCCCAGGACGCCGTCAGGCTCGCCGACCTCGGCGCGGGAAAGTCCTATCTGGGCTTCATCCTCTACGATCTCGTCTTCCGCGCCCTGCAAACGGGCACCATCCTGTCGATCGAGACGCGCGAGGAGTTGACCCGGACGGCCCGCAGCCTTGCCACGGCGGCAGGTTTCGACCGGATGGAGTTCATCACCGCCGACATCGCGACCGTGACGTTGCCCGGTCGCATCGACATGGTCACGGCCCTGCATGCCTGCGACACGGCAACCGATGACGCCATCGCCTTCGCGCTTCGCCACGAGGCCAAGGTCGTCGCACTCGTACCCTGCTGCCAGGCCGAGGTGGCCCGCCAGCTCGAGGGCCAGTCGAAGCATGCCCTGCACCAGGTCTGGCGCCACCCGACCCAGAGGCGCGACTTCGCCAGCAACCTCACAAATGTGATCCGGGGCCTGTTCCTCGAGGCCCACGGCTACAAGGTCCGGGTCACCGAACTGGTGGGCTGGGAACATTCGATGAAGAACGAGGTCATCCTCGCCGAGCGTCACCAGATCTCCAACGCGCAGGCCCGCGCCGAGCTGAGGGCCCTGCTGGAGCGGATCCCGGCACGTCCGCGGCTTGTCGCCGGGCTCGAGATTTAACGCCCTGCTAACCCTGCAGATCCCGGAAGTGTGGGAATTTTTACCGCTCGGGCCTTAGGATGGCGGCTTGAACTTTGCCCCCGGCCCAGCCCGGGCATAAGCTGGCACCCACACGAGGCGTGATGACCGCAGAAACCGACAAGCAGAAGCCTGTGCCGAAGGCGGCCCCGCGCAAGCGGCGGGCACCAAAGCCCGTGCCTGCGCAGGCGCGCCCCGGATCGATCGACGAGATCCTTCAGGGACCATCGGGCAAGTCGATTGCGGCCGTTTTCGATTTCGACGGGACGCTGATCGCGGGCTATTCAGCACTCGACGTGGCGCGGGCGCGCATCATGCGGGGACAGGTTAGCTTCGCAGAACTATCCGGCATGGTGGGCCTGGCGCTGCAGGGGCTCGCCGGTCGTGCAGGCTTCAAGGACCTGATCGCTTTTCTCGGCCGCCAGTGGAAGGGCAGGCAGGAAAACGACCTGATGAACGAAGGCGAGCGCCTGTTTCAGTCGCGCCTTCACGACCGCCTCTTTCCGGAAATGAAGCGCCGCATCGAGGCGCATCGCGCCAAGGGTCACACGTTGATCCTCGCGTCATCGGCCACCGCCTTCCAGGTCGAGCCCGCCGCACGCCATCTCGGCTTCGACCATGTTCTCTGCACGCGCTTCGAGACACGCGACGGCCGGCTTACCGGCAAGCCCGCAGGCGCATCGATGTGGGGCGAGGGCAAGGCGAATGCAGTAAGAACCCTGGCCAGGAACCTCAAGCTCGACCTGCGCCGGTCCTGGGCCTATGCCGACGGCAACGAGGAAGTTCCCTTGATGAAAAGTGTCGGCAATCCACGGCCAACCAATCCGCAATCGGGCCTCGCAACTGTCGCCCGGGCACATAACTGGCCGATACTGAGCTTCCAGAGCCGAGGCAATCCAAGCCCCGAGGTCGTCATGCGCACGATGACTGCGCTCTATGCCTTGGGACCGCTCAGCGTGCTCGCGGCCGCGACAGGCGTGCTCAACAACGACGCGCGCGCCGCTGTCAATTTCATGACGCCTGCGTGGATGGACCTCGTGCATTCGATTGCCGGCGTCCGGCTGAAGGTGGATGGCGAGCAGAACCTGTGGTCACACAGGCCGGCAGTCTTCATCTTCAATCACAAGACAAACTTCGATGCGCTTGTCGTCGGCAAGCTCCTGCGCACCGACTTCACCGGTGTTGCCAAGAAGGAACTCGAGCGTCACCCGATTATGGGCCCGGCCGGCCGCCTCATGAAGGTTGCCTTCATTGACCGGGCAGACGGCAGGAAGGCCGTCGAGACGATGAAGCCCATCATGCAGCTGGCGAAGGAAGGCATTTCGATTGCCATCGCGCCCGAAGGAACCCGAGCAAAGACGCGCGAACTCCTGCCCTTCAAGAAGGGCGCCTTCCGCATCGCGATGGCTGCAGGCATACCCATCGTGCCCATCGTCATCCGCAATGCCGAGGACATTGGTGCGCGCGACGCCTTCTTCATGCGTCCCGGCACTGTTGAAATCACCGTACTGCCGCCCATCTCGGTGGCCGACTGGACGCTCGACGATCTCGAGGAGCGCATCGCCGCCGTGAGGGACCTCTTCGTGTCAACGCTTGACGATTGGCCTGACGGTGGGCGCAAGCTACTGGGTCTGAGAGGGAAGCGACGGGGCTGAACCCGGGTGTCCGCGCTCGCGACGGCGCGACCAGGCTTGCAGCTCGATCGTGTCGATGCGCTGAAGCACGTCACGCAACATCGAGGCAAAGGCCGCCCGGCGCTCGGCGATATTGTCACCGGCCTCCAGCAGTTTCTGGTTCCTCGCCAGTTGC
>JBILGJ010000144.1:0-6958 GCA_044351125.1 Micropepsaceae bacterium | reverse complement strand
GGGCGACTACAAGCGAAGCCACGATCTGTCGAGCACGCCCTTCGAGCCCGTCCCGTGCGACATTTTCATAACCGAGGCGACCTTCGGCCTGCCCGTCTTCATCCACCCGCCAGCAGAACAGGAAACCAGGCGGCTTCTGGATTCGATGACGTTCTTTGAAGGCCGCATCCATCACGTCGCCGCCTATTCGCTGGGCAAGGCTCAACGTCTGCTCACCCTGCTCCGCACCCAGGGCTTCAGCGAACCCGTATTCGTGGATCGTGCGACAATGGCGCTGTGCGAACTCTACGAACATCACGGGATCCGCCTCGGCGCACTGAAACGCCTTGAAGCCGGCAGGCTGCCGGACGGCGCCCTCGTGATTGCCCCGCCATCAGCCCGCGAAAGGATAGAAGCAAAGTCTGACCACGCCCCCATGACCAGCTTCGCCAGTGGCTGGATGAACGTCATGAAGCGTGCACGCCAGGGCGGTGGTGACCTGCCGCTCGTCATTTCGGATCACGCAGACTGGCCCGAGCTGACGCGCACGATCACTGAAGTGTCGCCTTCGGAAGTCTGGATCACGCATGGCGAGGACGCAGCCCTGCTCGCATGGGCCAGGAGCCGCGGACTGGAGGCACGACCTCTCGACATGGTGGGATATGGTGCCGATGACGACGGTGACGAAGCATGAACCGCTTCGGGGCAATAATACGACAGATCGCCTTTCTCAGCGACGAAGCCGATCGCCAGCGTACGCTTGCCGTCTACCTTGATAGCCTGTCGACAGGCGATCGCCAGGCGGTTTGCACTTTCCTCACTGCGCCAACAGCAACGCGCCGCACACAGCTGAAATCCCTCCGCCGCCTGCTGGAAGAGCGCGTAGGCCCCGAACTCTTCCAGTTGTCGCACGCCTTTACAGGCGACGTGGCCGAGACCATCGCTCTTCTCTGGCCAACCCATGCCGGCGCCAATCGCCCCGTAACGCCGGAAGAGCTCATGGAAGGCCTGAAGACAACGGGCCCGCTTGATATCCAGGCCCGGCTCGCATCATGGCTCTCGGGAAGCGACACACCCGGCCGTCACGCGATCCTGCGCATCGTGACGGGAACACTGCGCAATCCCGTGCCCCACGAAGTGCTTATGCCGGTGCTCACGGCACGCGGGCTCGCACCTGCACCGGTAACGACCGTGGCGCACGAAGAAGCCCAGGCAGATCTCTTCGCCCCGCCGCAGGAGACGCCATTGGTGCCCGGGGAAGTCGACGCTGTTCTCCTCTACATCGAGCAGGCCCGCACGCGCCCGCCTACCGTGCTCTGCACATTTGCAGTCTGGTCCGGGAACAGTCTCGTGCCGATCGCACGCATGGATGCCGGTTCCTTCGCAGGCGAAATCGCATCCTGGGCTGCACGCCACACCGAGCGCCGCTTTGGTCCGACCCGCGAGGTGTCACATGCCGCAGGCGACGCCCTCATTGCGACCATTGCCTTTGATGGAGTCGAACCCGCAACCCGTCGCCGCGCGGGCTTCGTTCTCAGGGCGCCAAGGATCCTGTCTCTCACGCAGGAGGCCTCTGCAGAGGACGCAGGGGATCTCGACGGGCTGACAAGCGGGTTGCCCGCACCGCCGCCGCATGGTTATTAAGCTGGCATATCCGCATCGACAAGCGAAGGAAACCACGCCATGACCATGTTCCGTTCGGATCTCCTGAAGGGCAAGCGCATCCTTGTGACAGGCGGCGGCACCGGCCTTGGTCGCGAGATGGCCGATGAATACGCAAAGCTTGGGGCAACCGTCTACATCTGCGGACGCCGCGGTGCAGTCCTCGAGGAAGCCGCCAAGGAACTGTCGAAGGCGAACAACGCGAAGGTAACCGCGCTCGAGTGCGATATCCGCGTCGCCGACGCGGTCGACGACATGATGACACGCATCTTCAACGAAGGCCCGCTCGATGGCCTGGTGAACAACGCCGCCGGCAACTTCATAAGCCGCACCAAGGACCTGTCGCCGAACGGCTTCAACGCCATCGCCAACATCGTGTTCCACGGCACGTTCTATGTGACCCTCGCCGCCGGCAAGCGCTGGATCGAGCAGAAGCACAAGGCGAATGTCATCTCGATCCTGACCACCTGGGTGTGGAATGGTGGCCCCTTCACCGTCCCCTCGGCCATGTCGAAGGCCGGCATCAACATCATGACCAAGTCACTCGCAGTCGAGTGGGCGCCCCACAACATCCGCCTCAACGCGATCGCGCCTGGCCCCTTCCCGACCAAAGGTGCCTGGGATCGTCTGAACCCGGGCAACATGCGCTCCGATTCTTTGGGAAGCGAGACGAACTCGTCTGCGGGCACGCCGATGGGTCGTGTGGGCCAGATGGACGAATTGCGAAACCTCGCGACCTTCCTCATGGCCGATGGCTGCGACTATCTGACAGGTGAGACGATCGCCATCGATGGTGGCGGCTTCCTCGGCGGTGGCGGCAACTTCTCGCAGCTCGCAAAGCTCGGCGACGCTGAATGGGAAGCCATCCGCACCATGATCAAGTCGTCGAACGACCGGGACCGCGCCAAGCGCACGGTCTGAGACGACGGGCCTCAGCCCATCTCGACAACAACCTTGCCGATCACGCGTCGCTCCTCGAGCATGCGCATGGCCTCGCGCACCTGCTCGAGGGGGAAGCGCGCGCAGACATGCGGCCTGATCCGGCCCGACGCAGCAAGCGCGTCAATCGCCTTGATGTTCTCGGCACCACGCTCCGGGAACTGCCGCCCATATTCACCCGCACGCACGCCGACGATGGAAAAGCCCTTGATGAGCGGCATGTTCACGCTGACCGAAGGGATCCGCCCGCCCGCAAAGCCGACAACCAGCAGCCGGCCATCGAAAGCGATGCAGCGCACGCTCTCGTCAAACACGTCCCCACCCACCGGGTCATAGATGACGTCCGCACCGCGCCCGGCCGTGAGGGCCTTCACGGCCTCGCGGAACCCGGATGACGCCAGCACATGGTCGGCGCCATAGTTCTCGAGGAAGGCCCGCTTCTCCTCGGTCGAGGCGGTGGCGATCACACGTGCACCCATGAGCTTGCCAAGGTCGACCGCCGCCAGTCCCACGCCGCCGGCCGCCCCATGCACGAGCAGCGTCTCCCCCGCCTGCAGCAGGCCGCGGCGAACCAGCGCCACATGTGCCGTGAGATAGGCAACCGGATAGGCAGCCCCGTGCGCATAGGACACGCCATCCGGCAACCGGCGTGCAGCCGCAGCCGGCACAACGGCCTGTTCAGCAAAGCAGCCCTGCTTCGCCCCGACAACCACCCTGTCACCCGCCTTGAAGGACGACACGCCCTCCCCGGTCGCAATGACGTCACCCGCCCCCTCCATACCCGGCGTGAAGGGAAGCTCTGGCTTGTGCTGGTACTTGCCCTGGATGGTCAGGATATCCGGAAAATTGACACTGGCCGCACGCATCCGCACCGCGATCATCCCGGGCCCGGGCAAAGGCGCGTCCAAGGTCTCGAGCTGCATGCTCGACAGGTCATCCGAAAGGCTGCGGACAATCTGCGCGCGGATCATCCGATGGCCCGCCTGAGGTCGGCTATGATTTCAAGCAACGCCGAACGCGCAGCCGGCACTGTACCGCCCATCGCCGTGAACGCGTGGCAGAGCTGGTCATAGCAGCGATAGAGGACCGGCACCCCCGCCACCTTCAGCGCCTCGGCATAGTCGCGTCCCTGATCCACCAGCGGATCAAACCCGGCCGTGTAGATCAGCGCCGGCGGCAGTCCCGAAAGATCGCGGTTCAGCGCCGGCGACGCGCGCAGGTCAAGCGGATCCTTCTCTGCATCATTGAAGTAGAGCGTCCGGAAATAGCTCATGATCGGCGTCGTGAGCGGATAGACATTCCCGAAGGATATCATCGACCCCGTCTGGGAAAGCCAGTCGACGGCAGGATAGATCAGCAGCTGCAGCACTGGTGGTCGTTCGCCCAGCCGTTTCATCTCCTGGCAGATGACGGCAGAAAGATACCCGCCCGCAGAATCGCCACCGACCGCCACGATCGCAGGGTTGCCGCCCAGCGCCTTTGCATTGTCCCGGACCCAGCGGAACGAGGCGACGGCATCTTCGACGGCGGCAGGAAACTTGTGCTCGGGCGCCAGCCGGTAGTCCACCGACACCACAAGGCATCCCGACCGCAGGGCGATCTGCGAACAGAAAGAGTGGCAGGTCTCGAGATCCCCGATGACGCAGCCACCCATGTGGAAATAGACGAGCGTCGGCACCAGCCGGTTTGCCAGGCGCGGAGCATAGCGCCGGGCACGCAGCGTTCGGTTGCCGGGCCCGACGGGAAGTTCGATGTCCTCAATGTCGACATCATGCGAAGCCGGGGCATCAAGAAGCGCAAGTCCCTCGGCAGCCGTGATGCGCGCATCGGCCGGCGTGAGTGTCGCCATCGAAGGTTGCCGTCCACCCATGGCAGCGAGAAACTGCAGGCGCGCGTCAAGCACGCGCCCCTCGATGGTCAACGGCTTGCCGCCAGACAGGGCAACAAGCCAGCGGCCCGGCAGGCTGAGGATCGCGCGTACAAGCATTTTTCGCATACAGTCAAAATGCGTCCACGGGCCCTTCTGTCAAGGCCAAACCGTGTTAACCTGCGCAAGCCAGCAGAGGGAAAGGCGAAAGATGAGCCCGCGCCACGACATCGTCATCCGCAACGGACTTGTCATTGACGGGTCCGGCGACGCCCCCATCAGGCAGGACATTGCAATCGACAACGGACAAATCACGACCCTCGGTCATGTCCCCGGGATGGGCCGCGAGGAAATCGAGGCAAGCGACAGGATCGTCACGCCAGGTTTTGTCGACATTCATACCCATTATGACGGGCAGGCCACATGG
Source organism: Micropepsaceae bacterium (assembly GCA_044351125.1). Taxonomy (GTDB): domain Bacteria; phylum Pseudomonadota; class Alphaproteobacteria; order Micropepsales; family Micropepsaceae; genus SZUA-430. The sequence goes on along the minus strand of JBILGJ010000144.1, from coordinate 2,084 downwards.
GACAGCCGCCTGACGCCATCCGCCTGGCACGGCGTGACGACCGCTGTCATGGGCAATTGCGGCGTCGGTTTCGCGCCCTGCCGCAAGGAAGACCACGACCGCCTGATCCGGCTGATGGAGGGCGTCGAGGACATCCCGAACGCGGTCCTCACCGAAGGCCTGAAGTGGAACTGGCAGACCTTCCCCGAATATCTCGACGCCCTCGAGGCGCTGCCGCATGACATTGACTTCGCCGCCCAGCTTCCCCATGGCGCCCTTCGTGTCTATGTGATGGGCGAGCGCGGCGCCCGCCGCGAGCCGGCAACGCCGCACGACATCGACGCCATGGCCAGCATCACCGCCGAAGCCATTCGCGCAGGCGCCCTTGGCTTCTCGACGTCGCGAACATTGAACCACCGCACAAGCGACGGCGATCTGACGCCGACCTTCTCGGCCGAATCCGATGAACTCGCCGGCATCGCATCAGGCCTGAAGCGCGCAGGCGCTGGCGTCCTGCAGGTGATCTCCGACTTTACCGATCCCGCCGCCGAGATGGCCATGCTCCGCCGCATGGTCACGACATCGGGTCGCCCCCTGACCTTTTCGCTCGCCCAGTCAGACCGCAGCCCCGATGGCTGGAGGAACATGCTCGCTTTCCTCGACCAGTGCGCAGCCGACGGCCTGCCGGTGAAAGCCCAGGTCTGCGGCCGCCCCGTGGGCCTTCTCCTCGGGTTGACCCTGACCTTGAACCCTTTCTCCGCCCATCCGGCATGGAAGGAGATCGAACATCTGCCCCTCGCGGAAAAGCTTGCACGCTTGAAGACCGCAGATATGCGTGAGCGGATCCTCGGCGGCGAACCGTCATCCGACAATCCATTCGTGAAGGCCGTGCTGCGCAACTTCGAGAAGATGTTCCCGCTCTCGGATCCGCCGGACTACGAACCCGACCCCCATGCAAGCCTCGGCGCGGAAGCCCGCCGCCAGAACCGCAGGCCCGAGGAAATCGCCTATGACTGGCTTCTGAAGGATGACGGCAAGGCCCTGATCCTCTTCCCGTTCCTGAACTACGCCGACGGCAGCCTCGAGCCAGCGCGCCACATGATGAGCCACCCCCTGACGATCCTTGGCCTCGGCGACGGTGGTGCGCATGTCGGCATGATATGCGACGGCAGCTTCCCCACCTCGATGCTCACCCACTGGACGCGCGACCGGACACGCGGCCCGCGCCTCAAGCTCGAACACGTCATCAAGGCGCAGTGCCACGACACAGCACGTGCCGTCGGTCTTTGCGACCGGGGCCTGCTCAAGCCCGGATACAGGGCCGACATCAACGTCATCGACTATGACAGGCTGGTCCTGCATCGCCCGACAGTCGCCCACGACCTGCCGGCTGGCGGACGAAGGCTCGTGCAGAAGGCTGAAGGCTACGACGTCACACTCGTGGCCGGCATACCAACCTATCGCCAAGGACAGCCGACGGGCGCCCTGCCCGGCAAGCTCGTGCGCGGGCAACGCCGCGCGCCCTGATCTGCCGCTCAGGCCCGGCGCCGGGGCAGCGCCTGAACGCCACCCAGGAACAAGGAGGTCGCGAACGCAGCCGCATCGTCGACCGACAGGTCCTTGCGCGGCACGAGTTGACCCGCGATTTCGAACGCCACACCCACCATGGCCGCCATCAGAAGGTCGGGGTCTGTGTCCGGCATGACACCGTTGCGGATGGCAACCTCAAGGTCGACCCGCAATTCGTCAAAACCTGCCAGAACTTCCGGCGTGTCGATACGCACCCGGAGCATGTCCTGGTTCTGGCGCATCGTTGCAAACGTGTCCTCGTCATGCCGGACAAAGTCGAAGAAGGTCCTGAATGACCCCGAGATGAATTCCTCGAAATTGCGCGCGCGTATGCGCTCGGCCCTGAGACGCGGGCGCACCCGAAGCGCCGTTTCGTCCTGCAGGGCCTGGAAGACCTCTTCCTTCGACTTGAAGTAATTGTAGAACGTGCCCGACGCCAGGTCCGTTTCGCGGATGATGTCCCTGACTGTCGTCGCCCCATAGCCAAGCTCGGCAAACACGCGTCGGGCCGCGTCGATGATGGCCTGCCGGTTCGA
>JBILGJ010000234.1:0-5081 GCA_044351125.1 Micropepsaceae bacterium | reverse complement strand
GGCCTGCTGACCACGCTGCGGGGCCTTGTGACCGACGACCTTTGTGACAGCCTCGGCTTCATGAAGACGCAGAACTATATGGGGCGTCTCAGCGACTCGATCCCCAACCTGCTCGCGCAGATCATGGGCAAGTCACGCGACGCGGATGATGCCGGGGGCGCAGCGCTCGAATATCGCTTCATCTATCACAAGCCCGCTCGGGCCGATGACATCCTCGTGGTGCGCAGCGGCATGAAGTCCGTCGGCGCGAAGACCTATGTATGGTGTCACTGGATATTCGATGCCGACACGGGTGAATGCTTCGCAACAGCCGAAGCCGTGGCCGTATCAATGGACCTCGCCGCCCGCAAGGCCCGCGACATCCCCCCGGCCATGCGAACCGCCCTTGAGGCCCTCGTCGTCCCCGGGATATCGCTCTGACGCGCGCGCCATGAGCCGCAGCTCCAGCCGCACGGCGTCAGGGTGTTCGAACGGCAGGAAGTGGCTGGTGCCAGGCACACGAAGGATGCGCGCATCCGGTAGCCGTTCGGACAGCAGGGCCACCGTCTCGTCGCTGCAGGTCGAACGGTGTTCGCCAAGCAGGAACGTGACAGGCACCTGAAGTGACCCGATGCGCCCCCAGATGTCCGGAGGACCCGCAAGATAGTTTGCCTCCTCCCAGCCGGGCGTGCAGGCGAGCCGCACCTGGCGGAAATCCAGATAGTCGAGCGAGCCGCCCGTGACATAGTCGCGAACGACCTCTTCCGGCCAGAGCCGGAACGCGCCGCGGTCCCGATAGGCCTCGAACATCGCATCACGCGACGGAAAGATGCCACGCTTGCGCCGGGTCAGGCGCGGCGGCTTGTGCAGCCCCAGAAGCTTCTCAAGCGCGATGCGCCGCAGCTGCGACGGCGGCAACAGAACGGGCTCCACGAGCACCAGCCCCGTCACCCATTGCGGCTGGTCAAGGGCCGCCATCAGGCTGGCCGTCGCACCGATCGAGTGTCCGGCGAGGATCCGCGGCTTGCCATCGATCTCCTGGATGGTGCGGACGATGTCATCGGCATGCACCTGCCAGGACTTCAGCCCCTTGGGGTTCGAGGCAAGCGTTGTCTGCCCATGCCCCCGCAGGTCGATCGCATGGATCCGCATGAACAGCGACAGCTCGTCGAACAGCGTCCTGTAGGCAAGCGCATTGAAGCCATTGGCATGCGCGAAGTGCACAGCCGGCGCCCGTGCCCCCGCGCTCTCCCACGCCAGCACGGACACGTCTCCGTCCCACATGCGCAAGGTCGTGCGCACAGGACCTTCCTCAAGCGCAAATGCAGCCCTCGCGGTCATTCTCGGCACTCCGGCGGCCACAGGCCATCGATGCATCCGCCCTCGTCATGAGGGCAGCTGCCTGGTCACCATGGTTTATCGGGCAAACCGCGCAGCTCCGCAAGCAAGCCGCGCGATGAAACGGCGCTCAATCAATTGAACGCCGTTCAGGAGTTATCAGGCCATTAACGCGTGCTGCGCGACGCCAGCTGCATCTCGAGGCGCGCCTGCCGCGACACGGCCCCATTCTTGATGCGGGTGAACAGAAGCTTCATCTGGTCGCTGCCAGAGAGCGTGCGCTCGTAGGTGGTTACATCCCACTGCCCGTCATCGCCCACGACAAGCTGGTTGATGGTCAGCGCATCGCCCGTGATGCGGGCCCACGTGCTCTTCTTGCCCTTGAGCGGATCGCCCGACTTCACATCGACGAACAGCCCCGGCTTCTTCGTTCCCTTGAACGTCAGGCTCGAGGCCTTGACCTTCGCCTTCGACCCGTCGTCGAGGTCCGAGGACATCGTGGTCCACGAGATCTTGAAGCCATCGGCCACCTTCTCGATGACGACTTCGCTGTCGCGGGACTGCGTGGCAACGGGGTTGGTCGCCCCCTCTGTTGCCTGCCCGGTACCAATCCAGCGGCCGACGAAGTCATCGACCTTCCGGTCGGCAGCCTGTGCGGCCGAAGCCAGCAGCGCTGCAGCAAACCCGATCGCGAGTGAAAGACGCATGTGCGGAGCCTCTCTTTGTGTGGGACGGGCCGAAAGACACGGCCACGCCTTCAGTACCGACGATAACTGGCCCGTCAGGTCTACTCGACCGTCGCAGGCCCCTTCAGCAGGTGGAGCTTCACCGCCCTGACGACACTGCTGTTTTCAAAACGGGTAAAGCGGGCTTCCATGCCCTCTTTGGTCAGCGTCCGGTCATAGTGGGATACGAAATAGTTCCCGTCCGGCGATACGGCGACCTTGACGATGCTGAGCGTGTCGCCGTTCACGACAGCCCACGCCACGTCCTGGAACAGCCCCGGTTCGGGCGACGTCACATCCCGGAACACGTTGGGCTTGTCGGTCGCACGGAACGTCTCGACATGCGTCTTGGTTTCAGCGGTCTTTGGTATGTCATCACCCTTGAGCTTCAACGTCGACCACTCGATGGTGAAGCCATTGTCGGCGGCTGGCTTGATGATCACCTGGCTGAAGCGGGTCAGCTTGTGCGTTTCGGAATGGTCAGGGCCACCGATCGGCTCCTCGGAACCGTGTCCGAGATAGGCACCAAAGAAGTCCTTGATATTCCGGTCCGCAGCATGAGCCGGGACAGCAAGGCCTGCGAACAGGAGAACGACGAGAAACAGCTGACGCATGAAACAAACCCCATTGACTATGCCTCGCAGCTAGCACGGCAGCCGGTCGCAGGGAAAGGGGCAATCGCGCGACCCAGCAGGCAGTGCACAATCACGAAGGGGCACCCGCCACCAAAAGCGACGGGTGCCCCGATTTGAAGCAGCAGGCGATCAGGCCGCCTTCTTCGCCGGATTGAACCGGCCATAGAAGGTCTCGCCCTTCTCCGCCATGTCGCGCAGCAGCTTGCCGGGCAGGAACCGCTTGCCATACTTCTGGGCAAGCCGGTCACACTCCTCGACGAACTTCTTGGTGCCGACCGTGTCGATCAGCGACAGCGGACCGCCCGTGTAGGGCGCAAAGCCCCACCCCAGGATGGCGCCGACATCCGCCTCGCGCGGATCGGTCACGACATTCTCTTCGAAGCAGCGCGCCGCCTCGATGGCCTGCCGATAGAGGAACCGCTTCTTGAGCTCATCCACGAGCTCCGGCGTCGACGTCGTGACCTTGAACTTCACGATGTCCTTCAGCCCCGGCCACAGGCGCTTCTTTCCGCCATCCGCCGGATAGTCATAGAAGCCCTTGCCGTTCTTGCGCCCGAAGCGACCAAGCTTGGCCACCATGTTCTCGATCAACGTGTCGGCCGGACCTGCCTCGTACTTGTCGCCCAGGTCCTTCTTCGTCTGCTCGCGCACCTTGTAGGCAAGGTCCAGCGCGACGTCGTCGGCAAGCTCCAGCGGTCCGCGCGGCATGCCGGTCATGCGGCCGACATTGTCGACCAGCGCCGGCGTGATGCCTTCGGCCAGCATCTCCTGCCCTTCGGCAACATAGGTCCCGAAGCAGCGCGAGGTATAGAAGCCGCGCGAGTCGTTGACCACGATCGGTGTCTTCTTGATCTGCTTCACATAGTCGACGGCCATGGCCAGCGCATGGTCACCGGTCTTCTTGCCGGTGATGATCTCGACAAGCTGCATCTTGTCGACCGGCGAGAAGAAGTGGATGCCCACGAAGTTCTCAGGCCGCACACTCGCCTCGGCCAGACCCGAGATCGGTAGCGTGGAGGTGTTCGAACCGAACACCGACGTCGCCGCGATCTGCGCCTCGGCCTTCTTGGTCACGTCCGCCTTGATCTCGCGGTTCTCGAACACGGCCTCGATGACAAGGTCGCAGCCCTTCAGGTCATCATAGCTCGTCGTCGCCTTGATCAGCGACAGGAGCTTGTCCTTCTTCTCGGGCGTCGAGCGTCCCTTCGCGATCTGCCCGTCGAGCAGCTTGGTCGAATAGGCCTTGCCCTTGTCGGCGCCTTCCTGGGTTGTATCGAGCAGCACCACCTCCATGCCGGCCTGCGCCGACACATAGGCAATGCCCGCACCCATCATGCCCGCGCCAATCACGCCCAGCTTCTTGACCGTCATCGGCGGCACATTGGCCGGACGGCGCGCACCCTTGCCCAGGTCCTGCATCGACAGGAACAGCGAGCGGATCATGTTCCGCGACGCCGGATCCATCAGCAGCTTCGTGAAATAGCGCGCCTCGATCCTCAGGCCCGCATCGATGGGAACCTGAAGCCCCTCATAGACGCACGACAGGATATAGCGCTGCGCCGGATAGTTGTTGAACGAGTTCTTGCGATAGAGCGCATTGCCCATCGTGAATGCCGTCGAGGCACCCTTGTCATTGGGCAGGCCACCGGGAACCTCGAAGCCCTTCTTGTCCCACGGCTGCACGGCGCTGGGCGTCTCCTTGATCCAGCGCTTGGCCTCCGAAAGCAGCTCCTCGGCCGGCACCACCTTGTGCACGACCTTCTTCGCAAGCGCCGTCTTCGGGTCAAGCGACGAGCCCTGCATGATGAGGCCCATGGCCTCCTGCGCGCCCATCAGGCGCGGCAGGCGCTGCGTGCCGCCGCCACCCGGCAGCAGCCCGACCTTCGATTCCGGCAGGCCCAGCTGGATGCGCGGATTGTCGGCCACGACGCGGTAATGACAAGCCAGCGTCACCTCAAGCCCGCCACCAAGCGCCAGCCCATTGATCGCCGCAACAACAGGCTTGCCGCAGGTCTCCAGCTTGCGCAGCAGCATGTTGAACTGCAGCACGCCCTCATAGCGCTGGCGAACGCGCTCTTCCTCCGACTTCGGCGCACCGACACCGGCCGCCCCGCTCTCCATCTCGTCAAGCGCCGCACCGGCACAAAAGCCGTTTGCCTTGCCCGACGTGATGATGAGGCCCTTGACGGCCGCATCAGCCGACACCTTGCCGATCACCGCCGCGATATCGGCCATCGCCGTGTTCGACAGCACGTTCATGCTGCGCTGCGGATCATCCCACGTCAGGGTAACGATGCCGTCGGCATCCTGGTTCCACTTGAAAACCTTCAGTTCCATGTTCTCTCTCCTAGGAGCGCGGGCGTCCCGCCCGCTCTCATCCCGTTGACCATTCAAAATGCGGGCT
>JBILGJ010000027.1:0-15086 GCA_044351125.1 Micropepsaceae bacterium | reverse complement strand
CGATGCCGTCGGCATCCTGGTTCCACTTGAAAACCTTGAGTTCCATATCGGTCTCTCCTGGGACCGCGGGCGTCCCGCCCGCTCTTGTCCCCTTGATTGTTCAAAATGCGGGCTGGAAGCCCGCGCTCCCAGCAACTAGACGCGCTCGATGATCGTCGCCGTACCCATGCCGGCACCGACGCAGAGCGTGACAAGAGCCGTGTTCAGGTTCCGCCGCTCGAGTTCATCAAGCACCGTGCCAAGGATCATGGCCCCCGTCGCGCCCAGCGGATGGCCCATCGCGATCGCGCCACCATTGACGTTGATCTTGTCATGCGGGATGTCGAGCACCTTCATGAAGCGCAGCACCACCGACGCAAATGCCTCGTTCAGTTCGAAGAGGTCGATATCCTTCACCGTCATCCCGGCGCGCTTCAGCGCCTTCTCGGTGACATAGGACGGACCCGTGAGCATGATCGACGGCTCCGAGCCGATCGAGGCAAAGCCACGGATGCGCGCGCGCGGCTTGAGGCCCTGCGCGCGACCCGCTTCCTTCGTGCCCATGAGAACGGCCGCGGCGCCATCGACGATGCCCGAGGAGTTGCCGGCATGGTGCACGTGGTTCAGCGCCTCGACTTCCGGATAGCGCTGCTGCACCACCGCATCGAACGCAAACTCGCCCGGCATCGCAAACGACGGCTGCAGCGCGGCCAGCGACTGCATCGTCGTGTCGGCGCGCATGTGCTCGTCACGATCCAGGATTGTCAGCCCGTTGATGTCCTTCACCGGGATGACCGACTTCTTGAAGTAGCCGTTCTTCCAGGCATTGGCCGCGCGCTTCTGGCTCTCGACCGAATAGGCGTCGACGTCATCGCGCGAGAAGCCCTCGATCGTGGCAATCAGGTCGGCGCCGATGCCCTGCGGTGCGAAATAGCTCTTGATCGCGATCGAGGGATCCGTGGCCCAGGCGCCACCCGAGGCGCCCATGCCCACGCGGCTCATCGACTCGACGCCGCCACCGATCGTCATGTCCGACTGGCCCGACATCACCTGCGCCGCCGCCATGTTGCACGCTTCAAGCCCCGACGCACAGAAGCGGTTGATCTGCACGCCAGCAGCCGTCTCGGCATAGTCGGCGTTCAGCACGGCAATGCGCGCGATGTTCGAGCCCTGCTCGCCCACCGGATCGACGCAGCCGAACACCACGTCGTCAACGACCTTCGTATCCAGGTTGTTGCGGTCCCGCACGGCCTTGAGCACCTGCGTGCCAAGCTCGAGTGCCGTCACTTCGTGCAGCGCGCCGTCCTTGCGTCCCTTGCCGCGCGGCGTGCGCACGGTGTCATAGATGAAACAGTCAGTCATCGGTAGTCCTCCGTTTGTCTGAAGTCAGATCCTGTCAAGATGGCCTTGCATGAGGCTGGCAACGCCATGCGCGCCGTCAGCCTTCAAGCCGGCAATCACCCGCTCGCGCTCGAGGCGCGGCTTGTTCTGTGAAAGCTTGTGGATGCCCTCGATGTGGCGGATCTCCATGCGCAGCGTGAAGACCCCGGCCGCAAGGCTCTCGCGCGCCCGCGCATCGAGCTCCTCCATGCTCCACCCGCCCACGCGCCCGCGCTCATGTGCCACCACCATCGACTGCAACAGCTCGATGGCAGGTCCCGGACAGGCCTCCATCACGCCACGGCAATGCACGGCCGTGTAGTTCCACGTCGGCACGTTGATCCCGCGCTCGAGGAACCACGACGGCGACACATAGGCATGCGGCCCCGAGAAGATGGCCAGCATCTCGCGCCCTTCGAGCTGCGCCTGCGCATTGACCCGCGCAATATGCGTATAGAGCGTGCCCAGCCGCCCCTCATCCCGCTTCAGCATCAGCGGCACGTGGGTCGCCAGAAGCCCATCATCACCCTGTGCCACCAGCACGCCGAAATGGTTGGCCTCGATCAGCGCATGCTGGTCGGCAAGCTCGTCCATCCCGAAGTGGCTGGGCTTGTACATCCGCGCGTCCGGTCAGAGGCTGCGCGCAATGAGCAGCTTCATGATCTCGTTCGTGCCGCCATAGATCTTCTGCACCCGGCTGTCGGCATACATGCGCGCGATCGGATACTCGTTCATGTAGCCATAGCCACCGTGCAGCTGCAGGCACTCGTCCACGATCCGGCACTGCACGTCGGTCAGCCACAGCTTGGCCATCGACGCCATGTAGGAATCAAGCTTCCCGTCGAGCAGCAGCTGTGTGGCATGGTTGCAGAAGACCTTGGCAACCGTCGCCTCGGTCTTGGCCTCTGCCAGCTTGAACTGCGTGTTCTGGAAGTCGATCAGGTTCTTGCCGAACGCGCGACGCTCCTTGACATAGGCGATCGTCGTCTCGAGCGCTCGCTCGATGACGGCCATGCCCTGCAGCGCAATGATGAGCCGCTCCTGAGGCAATTGCTGCATGAGCTGGACAAAGCCCTGCCCTTCTCCCGGTCCGATCACGTTCGATGCCGGCACCCGCACATCGTCGAAGAACAGCTCGGCCGTGTCATTGGCCTTCTGCCCGATCTTGTCGAGCACCCGGCCACGGCGGAAGCCCTGAACCTCGTCGGTCTCCACGACGATCAGCGAGATACCCTTCGAGCCCTGCGTCGGGTCCGTCTTCGCGACCACCAGGATGAAGTTGGCCGTGCCGCCATTCGTGATGAAGATCTTCGAGCCGTTGATGACATAGTGGTTGCCGTCCCGGCGGGCCGTTGTGCGCACCGACTGCAGGTCTGATCCTGTCCCCGGTTCAGTCATCGCGATGGCGCCGACAAGCTCGCCCGACGTCAGCCGCGGCAGCCAGCGCTTCTTCTGCTCCTCCGAGCAATAGTGCACGACATAGGGCGCCACGATCGCATTGTGCAGTGTGATGCCCCACCCATCGATGCCCATCCGCCCAAGATGGTCGATGATGACCGCCTCATGGGCAAAGGTTCCGCCGGCCCCGCCATACTGCTCGGGCGTGGAGGCGCACAGAAGTCCCGCCTCCCCCGCCTTGCGCCACACCGACCGGTCGACATGCTGCTGCTTGATCCACTTCTCGGCGTGCGGCGCGCACTCCCGTTCCATGAACTTGCGAGCCTCCGTGTCGAAGACCACGAGGTCTTCGGTCATCCACGAGGGCCGTTCAACCTGCAGCACGCCCATGCTTTTCCTCCTGCCAGGGTTTCGTCTTGTCTCAGTCGTGCGCGCTGGGCGTCATCGCATAGCCGATCAGGCGGCCATGCTCTGCATCGCTGCCACGACCAACAGGCGAGGAGACACCCTTGTCAGCCAGGATCACCTCAAGCCGGGCGCGTCCCTGACGCAGCTCGGCCAGCGCCTGCTCGATGTCGCCGCGCTGCCGCTCCAGCGAGCTGATGCGCTCGTTGAACTTCTTGATCGCATGCGACAGCTGCGTCGCCTGGCCATCATTCATGTCATAGAGATCAAGCATCTCCTTGATCTCGATCAGAGAGAAACCCACGCGTTTCCCGCGCAGGATCAGGGCAAGCCTTGCCCGGTCGCGCGGCGAATAAATGCGGGACTGCCCCTGCCGGGACGGCTTGATCAGTTCCTCGTCTTCATAGAATCGGATGGCACGCGCCGTGATGCCAAACTCTTCCGAAAGCTGGCTGATGGTGAAGGTCTTCATCGTGCACCTCCTCGAGGTCGTGTTGAACCTAGGTTCCGTTGACGTAAGCGTCAAGACCGAGGAATTCCCGCACTTACCAGAGGATCAAACCCCATCTGGAAAGGACAGCCTCGAACGTGACGTAACGGGATAAACGTAGCCGGCGGCAAAAAGGATTACGTGTGAGGAAGGCAAACCGACGAATTTTGCGCCCCACACCGACGCCCCACCCGCTCGGTAACCATCCAAGCCACTGATTCTCCTGAGAGGCTTGTTACACGAGATACACTTTCGTCACATGTTTGGAGACCGCAGCACCAGGGCGAGCCAGACCTCGTCCGGCAGGCCAACACGGCCGCTCCGCGAACAAATAGTGAACTTGGGCCAGGAATGCAAGGGAAGCAACGCCGCACCTGCGCCGGTCAATCCGCAGGCCGCGAGCCCTGTGCATCCGCAGCGCCATCCTTGCGAGGCGCAACACTCGACCGGGCGTCGCGCAGGCGCCGACGCGGAGGCGGTCTCAACCCGCCCTCGGGCGCCATGGCCTGGATTTCATCCCTGAGTTCGGCCCGCTTTTCATGGATCGATGCAATCGCTGGCCCCATGGCGATGCCCACATCGACAAGCACCACCTCGGCCAGCTGGAGGCTCGCCTCGATGGTCTCGGGCACCGCATCGGTCACCCCCAGCCTGTAAAGCTCGCTCGCATGCTGCCCATCCCGCGCACGCGCGATGATCACGAGGTCATGGCGTTGCGCACGCGCCGCCTTGACGACGATGTTCGCAGCCTTCGGTGCATCCATGGTCAGCACCAGCGCCCGCGCCGTGGCAATGCCGCAAAGCCTCATGAAGTCCGGCTGCCTTATGTCCCCAAAATAGGCCGGGAAGCCCTGGTCACGGGCCGCGGCGACCGCCTCGACATTCGCATCGACCGCTATGAAGGGAATATCATGCTTGCGCAGAAGCTCGGCCACAACGCGACCCACGCGCCCGAACCCGGCAATGATCACGCGATGGCCCTCGTCCTCGGGCGGCTTGATCAGGCTGACGGCATGGGGCACGACCGGAGCAGCCGTAAGGCGCTCGACACGGCGCCCGAGCCCGTGCAGCGCCGGGATCAGCGCCATGGTGAGCGCCGCGACGATCAGCACGAACGCGCCCGTCTCGGCTGGCAGCACCTGCGAGCCAACGGCCAGCGCCACGATCACGAATGTGAACTCGCTGCCAGGCCCGAGCAGCAGACCCGCACGCAGCGACGCCGCCACCGGAACACGGAACAGCTGACCGCCCGCAACCACCACAAGCGCCTTCACCACGATGAGCCCGACACTGGCCAAAAGGATACCGAGCGGATCAAGCAGGATCCGCGCAAGGTCGACATTCATGCCGGCGGAAATCAGGAAGACCCCGACAAGCAGGCCCTTGAAGGGCTCGATCGTGTACTCGATCTGACGCCGGTACTCGGTTTCCGCAAGAAGAAGCCCGGCCATCAGCGCGCCCAGTGCCATCGAAAGCCCGGCCTGCGCGGTCACGATGCTGATCGCCAGGATGACAAGCAGGCAGGCAGACATGAAAAGCTCGGGGCTTTGCGTCGCCGCCACGCGGCGAAACAGCGGCCGGAGCAGCATGCGCCCGGCGAGGATGACGATCAGGATGGCAGCTCCGGCCTGAAGCAGCGCCGAGCCCAGCTGCACGGCAATGGAACCCCCGACCGACGCCCCCATGACCCCAACGGCAAACATGATCGGGATGACGGCGATGTCCTGGAAGATGAGCACCGCAAAGCTCGCGCGCCCATGGTGCGCGCCCAGCTGCTTCGTCTGGGAAAGAACCTGCGTCACGATCGCCGTCGATGACATGGCAAGCGCAAGCCCCACGATGAACGAAAGCCCCGTGTCTTGCGTGACCAGGTAGGTGGCGGCGCCAATGGCTCCTGCACTGGCGACAAGCTGGAAACTTCCAAGCCCGAACACCAGCCGGCGCATGACAAGCAAGCGCTCGAGCGAAAGCTCGAGGCCGATCATGAACATCAGCAGGACGATGCCGAACTCGGCCGCATGCGAGATCGCGCCCTCTTTCTCGATGCTGAAGAAGGAAAGCCACGGAACGTGCTCGCTCAGGCCTCCGACCCCATGCGGACCAACCACCATGCCGATGAGGATATAGCCAAGCACGGGGCTGAGCCTGAGCTTGTGAAAAACCGGAATGACAAGCGCAGCCGACCCGAGCACGATCAGCGCTTCCTTGAACTGGGAAATGTCAACAGGTGCAGCCATAAGCGAAGTCTAGCGATTGTGTCCGCCTTGTCGAGCAACAACGACCGCGATTTCTAGTGTCTCTCGCGGAACGCGGCAGCAGCAAGAAGCCCGGCGGTGACCGCAACCAGCAGCGCCGAGAGGCCATAGAGGAAAGGCTCCCGCTCGGAAAAGTCGGACAGCACCCGCTCGATGCCCGTCTTGTCGATGAAAAGCGTCATGGAATTCGACGATGTGATCCGGCCATCCCGCAACGCGTAGACCGTCACGCGCAGGTTTCCTGCCGGCACATTGGGCGGCAGCGCCAGTGTCGTGCGAAACAGGGTTGGCGACATGAAGGTCACGGCTCCTTCATGTTGCGAATAGAGCTGTTGCGCCTGCCTCGCCCCAAGGAACGCCTGCCGGAATTCGACCGCCTTGCGGCCGGCCCCGAAGCCCGGTCCGGTGTCAACCTGCGCAACGCCCATCTGGAACTGCTGCAGCACCGCAGGCTCGGCGATGTCGGCAAGGGGACGGTTCGTTGCCACGAAATAGAATTCCGGCACATTTTCGAAGGCCAGGGCCTCGCGGTTGACCCAGAGTGGCCCGACCGGTTCCTTCCGCCGCACCACCGCGCGCGAAAGACGGTCACTGCGCACGACCACGATGATGTCGCGCGAACGATCTCCCTGCACCACCTCGCCGATCGCGGGCTCGACGGATCCGAAAATGGCGACCTCGGTCCCGGTGAACCGGGAATTGATCTCGATCTTGTCCCGCGAAATCCCCGCGGCAAGTTCTTCCGCATGGCCCACCGCGACCATCTGCAGCGACATCAGCAGGATTGCGGCCAGCCGGCAGATCACGACGACGCCTCCACGCTCACGCTGAAGGGATTGCTGGGTGGCCAGACCAGGTTCACGCCCAGGCGAACACAGATCATAAGAAGCAGCGCCGCAAGGCACAGCCGCATCCAGTCACTGCGAAGCCGCTCCCCGAACCGCACGCCGAACTGCGCGCCGATGACACCGCCGGCAATCAGAAGCCCCGCAAGGATGGCATCCACGCTCTGGTTTGTGACCGCGTGCAGCAGCGTCGAGAAAGCGCCGATGAACACAACCTGGAACAGCGAGGTTCCCACAACCACCGAAGTGGGCATGCGCAGCAGGTAGATCATCGCCGGCACAAGAATGAACCCGCCACCCACACCCATCACAACGCTGAGCACACCGATCAGCAAACCGAGCAGCAGGGGCGGAATGGCCGAAATATAAAGCTTGGACTTGTGAAAGCGGACCTTGAGCGGCAACCCGTGCACCCAATGGTGCGTCCCGGCCGCGCGCCGCGCCCCGGATGTTCCACCCGCACCCTGACGGACCGCCTGAACGCTTTCCCACATCATCAGGCCGCCGATCGAGCCCAGGAGAATGACATAGGCCAGCGAAATGAACAGGTCCTCTTGGCCTGCCGCCCGCAGTGTGTTGAACAGGTGGATTCCGACAACCGACCCCAGGAGGCCGCCACTCAACAGGACCCCACCCATCTTGAAGTCAACATTGCCCTTGCGCCAGTGCGTGACGACACCGGAGACCGACGAGGCCACGATTTGCGGTGACTGGGTGGCCACGGCCACGGCCGGCGGGATGCCCCAGAACATCAGGAAAGGCGTCAGGATGAACCCGCCACCAACCCCGAACATGCCCGACAGGAACCCGACAGCCGCGCCGAGGCCCACGATCAGGAAAACATTCACCGGCATCTCGGCGATCGGGAGATAGATCTCCATGGCTCACTGCGTGCAGGTTGGATGCGTGAAAGGCATATCCACGCATAAACGTGTCACGCCATGAAGGCCAGAGCGCATTTCCCGGAAGCAGGAAAGGCCCGGGCGCACACTGACGCACCGGGCCCTCTGAAAGGCATTTGGACTGGTCCGACCTGGACCAGCCAGGTCCTCAAGGCAGCGCCGGCAGCTCGTTTACCGTCGGGTTGAGCGGTCGGGGCTTGAACTTCCGGGCCGCATCGAGGGCACGGCCGACATCCGCCGGCGGAACCGACTTCTTGAGTGCTTCAAGGCGTTCGGCTGCACCCGTGTCACCCTGCTCGGCCGCCACCGCATACCACGTGATGGCTTCCTTCAGGTTCTTCTCGACACCCATTCCCTGCTCAAGCAGCACCGCAAGATTGTACTGGGAGTCGGTCAGCCCATAAGTGGCACCCTCCCGGAACCAACGCGAGGCTTCCCTGTAGTTCTGCGAACCTCCCGTGGTGTCTGCGAGCAGCACCGCGAGATTGTGCATCGCCTTGCGATTTCCAAGCTTCGCTGCCTTTTCGTACCAGAGCTTGGCCTTCGGGACGCTCTTCTCGATCCCGACGCCGCGCTCGTGCAGCATGCCCAGGCGATACTGCGCAACGGCAAGACCCTGATCGGCGGCCTTGCTGACGAGAGAAGCAGAAAGCCCCTCATCCTTGGGCACACCACGGCCCTCTGCATACCGCAGCGACAGCAGGAATTGCGCCCGTGCCTCGCCACGTGCAGACGCCGCTTCAAGGATGGCGACCTCGGTCTCCTTCTTGGAGCGCTCGGGCAGCGCAGACGTGCCGGAAATGAAGTCGCTCGGCTGCTCGGTGACAGGCGCTCCATCGACCCCCGCGCCTTCCGGCGATCCGGGTACCGGCGCGAACGCCGCATCAGGCGTCGCCGCGGGATCTGCAGGCATGCCGTCAACCGGGGGAGCCACCGCCGCCGGTGCCTCCGCGGCGCCTCCAGGCACCTTGACCGCATCGACATCCGCCGGAGGATTGATGGTCTCGTCGACCTTCCATGAACCCTCACCCGTCTGCGAAGCCTCCTCGCCGCCCGGGAACATCGTGTAGAAGATCAGCACAAGACCGACGACCACCGCCGTCACGGCAAGGCCAATGATGGCGCGCCGCACGACGCTGCGCCCGCCCTCGGCCTGCGCGCTCGCGGCCATAGTCGCAGGACCGGCGCGCCGCGGGGACGGCTTGTCTTCATTCGCCCGCGCAGCCGCCTGGGCCGCCCGGCGCGCCTGCTCGATCACGCTGATGGCAGGCCCGGTTGGGCCCGGATCCTGCGGCAGGTCGGCAAGCGGAGGAACGCCCGGGGTTGAAAAATCGGCGTCTTCCTCGGCACCACGACCTCGGACAGGGCCATCGTTCACGGGCAAATCGTCGAGGAACGGCGGAAGATCGGACGGGAACGTACGATCGTGCGTTCCGGCCTGCGACGTCACGAAAGGTGGCAACCCGGAAGCCGGTGACGCCTGCCGCGAAGCACCACGCACAGCCTCGAGCGCCGACTCGACCTGCGCACTGCGCGGATCAAGCCGCTCAAGCGGCACGGCCTGTTCGGCGGCGCGGGAAACAAGCCCGTCCACCGTCAGGCGGACGGCAGAGATCGAATTCTTGTTCGCCTTGTCGGCGGCCTCGAGGCGCTGCCCGAAATCGTCGATGACACGCTCGAACGATTCGTTGATTTCCCGAACGCCTGCCTCGGCACGCTGGTCCGATTCGTCCATCCGGCGGGTGATCGCGTTGATGGCTTGCGCCTGCCGCTTGTCCGAATCTTCGAAGCGGTTTGTAAGCGACCGCAGGACTGCATTCACCGAGCCTACCGATTCAAGCGTCCGTTGGTCGCTCTCCTCGATCTTTCCGGTCAGCGCACCAAGCTTCGACTCGATGGCCGAAATCGACTGGACCAGCGGCTGGTTCGTCGTGGTTCCCATCTCGTCAAGACGCGTGGCAATGCCCTCGACCGATCCCTTGAGCGCTGCAAAAGCGGCCGGCGAAATGGTGTTGGAGGGCGAAGTCGCCTGCGCGATCCGCGCGTCCATGGCCGACATCTGGCCACGGATATCGTCGAACATCGATGTCGATCGCGCTTCCAGCGCGTCGAACCGGGCACCAAGCCCTTCTGCCGAAACAGTGACCCGCTCGGCCGCTTCCACGCGCACGCCAAGGTCGCGCATGTACTTGGCCATGTGGGTCATGTCATCGCGCGTACGCCGGTCGGCATCCATGGCCTCGTTGCGCATGGACGAGATCGTGGCCTCAAGGCGGGCCAAAGCGGCCTTGTCGGGCGAATTGCCTGCAACGACTTCCATGTCCGAAAGCCGCTTCTGCAACTGCTGCACCGACGTCTCGAGCCGCTGCACCGTATCCCTGCTGGGCAGGCTGTCGCGGTCGGCATCAAGGTCACCAAGCCGCTTCTGCAGGTGACCAAGGGCAACTTCAAGCCGGCCAAGCGACTCGCGACCCGGCCACTCCGCCTGGCCTTCCTCAATGTCGGTCAGGCGCTGCTGGACGTTGCGCACCGAGGTTTCAAGGCTCTCGAAAGCCTTCGACTGGTCGCGCGCAGACTGCGCCAGCGCATCGGCTGCGCTCGAAAACGCGGCGTCGGCAAGCTGCTTGACCCGCTCGGCCGCATCAAGCCGCTCCTGCATGGAAGCGACGGACTGGTTGACGGTCTGGATCGCCTGCTGGGCACGATGCTCCGACTGCTCGACGCGGTCGCCAAGCTCTCGCAGCGACGCCGAAAACGCATCATGCTCCGGGGCCCGGTACGCGGGCTCGGCCGGCGCATATCCGGGCTGCGGGTAAGGACGCTGCGGCTCGGGCTGGCGCGCAACATACTCATTGGCGCTCGGAACACCCTGCGGATAGGCCTGCGGCTGCGGGGCGTAGGCCGCAGCAAGGGCAGCGGCCGGACCAAAGGCCTGCGGCGCATGGTGAGGCTCGGGATAGGCTGGCGCCGCCGCTTGAGGGTAGCGGGCCGCCACGGCCTGCGGTGCAGACGGGGCAACTGCCTGGGGACGGAACTGCGGCTGGAACTGGGGCTGCAACTGCGGCCCATATGTTCCGTCACCGGGGACATAGCCTTGCTGCTGGGGCTGCGGATAGCCGCCACCAGGAGCGCCGCGACCATCCGTCAGGATGAGACCCGACAGATACTCACCAAGACTGACACCGGCGCGACGCGCAGCTTGCTGCGCAACCTCGCGGGCTTCAGCTTCGATACCTTTAACATTCCACGGAACGCCGGGCCGCATGCGAATCAAACCCCCCGAATTTCACCTGACGTTAGGAAGCAGGATTCTCCGTGTAAAGAATGCGCGCCGCAACTGCAGGGCCTACCGTTGCATTTACGTCCCATAAATTGGAGCCCGGAGGCTCAATGCGAAATAAGGGGACAGTATGGAACGGGGCACTGCCCCCTCGCGCTCATGATTTGAGATCTTGCGTGATGAAGCCGGGACAACCCATTGCATAACTGGTGATTTTTCGCGCCGCGCACGCACCGCAGCAATCAGCCGGCGAGGCACGCTGCGACGACCGCAGCAGGGACGGTGTGTATTTTGGACACAATTCAAAAGTTTGAAGCAGGCTCAATCAGGAATTGCGTCGCACACCCGATGCCACCTCATGGCTCCCGCGCCCGGAAAGGAACGCACGCGTCGGGAACGGATACACACGGTCCTGCCCCAGCGCATAAGCGCAATAGGCGCCGCCAAACAATCGATCGAAGGCAGCATCATCCACGTCAAGCCCGCCGGTGAAGCTGCCCATCGAAGGCAGCACGCAGCGCCACCCGTCGCTCACGAAACACTTGCGTCGCACCCGCCGGGCGCGCGTCTCCACGACGACGGCAGGATGCAGGTGGCCGGCAACCTCGCCCGACGCATCCCCGGACGCAGTCGGCTCATGCCGGAACACAAGTGGCCCCATGGCAAGCTCCGGCGCACTCTCGCCCCCCAGCACGGCCGCCGCCGCCGCATCATGGTTCCCCTCGATCCAGATGAAGCGCCGCTTCGCCATCAGCATCTGCAGGCGCCCGCGCGCATCGCGATCGAGCCGCGAGGGCCCCTCCCGGTCATGGAAGTTGTCGCCCAGGCAGACGATGCAGCGCGGCTGATGACGGTCGACCGCCGCCTCCATCACGCGCAGCGTCGCATGCGTGTCATAGGGCGGCAGCAGCTGAGAGGTGCGCGACGCAAAGGACGAACCCTTCTCGAAATGAAGGTCCGCAACCACGAGCACGCTCTCCGCCGGCCACCACAGCGCACCCTGGTGATCGGCAAAGACCTCGGCTCCGGCAAGACGGAAGGCCACCATGTGCGAGCGTGTTCTCCTCTGGAAATTAATCGCGGGGACAGGAAAACCGCGGTCGGATGGCCCAGTGTGTTAATTCCCCCGCAGATTGTCATATCCCGGCTTGACTTATCCACACTGAAGGCGCATATCCCCTGCAGCAAAACGTGATTTTGCGAGCGCTCGTGCCGCGTGGCCGGCTCGGGGACAACGACCAACCGTCCCCTTCTCGATACCTAATTGAGCGCGCAATCATCGGAACAGCCCAGGGTACACGCGGGGCAAATCCACCAACAACCCCGCGGTTGACGCGTACGCTTTTTCGGCAACGTCCGAAGGCGTCAGCGCGCACGGTCGCACTTTTGAAAGACTGTCTCCAAGTGACCTCATTTGAATCCATGGGCCTCGAAGCCCGCCTCCTGCGCGCCCTTGAACAGGAAGGCTACACGAACCCGACCCCCATCCAGGCCCAGGCGATCCCGCATGTGCTTGAAGGGCGCGACATCCTGGGCATCGCCCAGACCGGAACCGGCAAGACGGCAAGCTTCGCCCTTCCGATCCTCCAGCGCCTTGCCCTGAACCCGCGTACGCCCGAGCCGAAGACGGCCCGCGCCCTCATCCTCTCGCCCACGCGTGAGCTCGCCGCCCAGATCGCCGACAGCTTCCGCGCCTATAGCCGCTACATGAACGTGTCGATCACCACGATCTTCGGCGGCGTGAGCGAGCACCCGCAAAAGCAGAACATGGCCCGCGGCATCGACGTTCTCGTCGCAACACCAGGCCGCCTGCGCGACCTCGTCGCCCAGCGCGCGGTGGAACTGTCGAAGACCGAGATCTTCGTCCTTGACGAAGCCGACCGCATGCTCGACATGGGCTTCATCGCCGACATCCGTCGCATCGTGAAATTCCTCGGCCCCGACCGCCAGAACCTCTTCTTCTCGGCCACCATGCCCGAGGAAATCGGTCGCCTCGCCGGCGAACTCCTCCGCAACCCCGTCCGCGTCAGCGTGACACCGCCGGCCACGACGGTCGAGCGTATCGCCCAGCGCGTGGTCCATGTGTCGAATGGCGACAAGCGCGCCCTCCTGATCCATCTCCTGCGGACCGACACGGCAATGGCGCGCACGTTGGTCTTCACGCGCACCAAGCACGGCGCCGACAAGGTTGTTCGCGCCCTTGCAGCCGCAGGCATCAACGCCTCGGCCATCCACGGCAACAAGAGCCAGAGCCAGCGCGTCAACGCCCTGAACAACTTCCGTTCGGGCCGCGCGCCGGTAATGATCGCAACCGACATCGCTGCCCGCGGCATCGATATCGATGGCATCAGCCACGTCATCAACTTCGACCTGCCGCACGTGCCGGAATCCTACGTCCACCGGATCGGCCGCACGGCCCGCGCCGGCGCCGACGGCATCGCCATCGCCTTCTGTGATCGCGAGGAGCGCCCGCTCCTGCGCGACATCGAAAAGGTGACCCGCCAGCAGATCCCCGCCAGCGACTGGCGTGCCCCCGCAGACGCGGCCGAGCCCGCAACGCAGGTCCAGACCCACGATCAGAAGCAGGAATTCCGCAGGCAGCGTGACGCCGAGGATCGCCCACGCCCGTCACAGCAGAACCGCCACCCCAAGCCTCACCGCAAGGGCAACAATCCGCGTCACGAGATCCTGGCTCACATGGCAGCCCAGGGACCGCAGCCGCAGGTCTCGGTCGAGCCGCGCTCGGCTGATGGCAAGTTTCGTGCGCCCAAGCCCTATCGCGGGGACAAGCCGCATGGCGCCAAGCCATTCAGTCCCGACCGGACGCGCGATGGCGGCCACAGGTCCGAGCATCGCGACGCACCACGGCCCGGACAACGCCCGGAACAGCGCACCGAACGCGCCGCAGGCCCCCGCGACGCACAAGGTACCGAGCAGCGCGGCGAGCGTGCGTTCACCCCGCGCGGTGATCGCCCCTTCAAGCAGAACGGCGACCGCCCCTTCCACAAGCGTGGAGACCGCCCGCAGAATGCATCGCGCGACGGCCAGCCGGGCGACCGGCCCTTCCACAAGGGCGGTGACGCCCCGAGGAACAATGGCGGCGGCAAGCCCGCACGCCCCTTCCAGAACAGGGGCGACCGGCCGCAGGGAGCCGCACGCGACGGACAGGGACGCCCGGGAAAGTTCGGCAAGCGCCCGACGGCCCGCGCATACTGATCTGACGCCAGAAAAGGGTAGCGATGTTCGACTGGCTCTTCGGCAGGACGCGGCGCGCGGAGAACGGGTCGCAGACATCGCCAGCAAGAACGCCAGCACGGTCCGCACCATTGGTGCGGGCCATGCCCCAGCTCCCTTTTCCTCTTGAAACGGTCCACGGCTCGAAGGTGCTTGAGGCTTATGACAGGCTCAGGGCCGAGGGCCGTGGAACACCCGTGATCCTTGGTCACGACGAGGCACTGCATCATCTCGCCGAACGCCTCGCCCACCTGTCGGCGGGAGACACGGTGCAGTCCATCGGGCGTATCGCCGACGCGACACCCTTCCCCGACGCATGGCGCGAGAAACGCCGACAGGATTTCGCAACCCTCGACCAATACGAGGATGATGTCTCTGTCACCGGCGGAGCCTGGCCGGAACAGGTCAGTCCGCAGCACTTCTCGCAGCATCTTGATTTGTTGACGCAGAAGCCGCTGGAGCGTGTTCACATCGCGCTTCTTCCGACACGCGACCCGAGCCTCATTCCGGCCTGCCTGCATTTCGGTGGCTGGAACGAATGCCCCGATGCGGCCAGCCAGGTCGCGGCAGCGAGATACTGGAAAGCCAGGTATGGCGCCGAAATTGTGGCGATCACGGACGACACCGTTCAATACCGCGTGCAGCGACGCCCGGCCACCCGCGAGGAAGCAATGGAACTCGCGCAGGAGCAATACGACTTCTGCCCGGACATCGTCCTGCAGGGTACAGGCACACTCGAACCACTGGCGGCCACACTGATGGCAAGTGACTGGTGGTTCTTCTGGTGGGACTGACCCCGTGACGGCCACGCTTCCCGTATCAATTCGCCGCGCCCGCCCGGACGAGAGGCGCGCTCTGGAAGATCTTCAGCACCGCTCATCCCTCGCAAACCCCGGAGACCGCGCACTCCTGCTTGCG
>JBILGJ010000143.1:0-7012 GCA_044351125.1 Micropepsaceae bacterium | reverse complement strand
AAGGGCCGCCATCCAGAAGAGCCCTGGCGCTGTGGCCTTGAGCGTGTCGGGACCAGGGCCCAGGCCGAAGGGCACGAGGACCAGGATCAGGGCGAAGAAGGCCGCGGACAAGGCGGCGCCGCCGCTTGCCCTGATGCCCAGGATGACGTCACGCCAGACGATGGCGGCGAAGGTTCTCATGGGCGCACCCCAAGGGTCAGGGTGCGGGCGTCCTCGAGGAAGGGCTCGTGGGTGGCAGCGACGATCAGGCCACCCTGCCCCAGATGCGCATGGGCTGCGGCGAGAAGGCGCTGGCGAGAGGCGGCGTCGAGGGCGGTCATGGGCTCGTCGAGGAGCCAGAGCGGGCGGCTCTGCAGCGACAGGCGGGCGAGCGAGAGGCGGCGGCGCTGGCCGGCCGAGAGGAGCGCTGCACTCTGTCCCTCTAATTCCGAAAGGCCCCAGGCTGCCAACGCGGGGGCGACCGTGTCGCGCGGGGCGCCGAGCAGGGCTGCGTGGAAGGCGAGTGTCTCGCCCACGCGCAGCTGCGGGCGGATCTGGTCCTGGTGGCCGATGAAATGGATGGCGCGGTCACGGTCTTCGCCGGCCAGCGCGTTGCCCTCGTCGGTCATGAGGCGCAGGCGGCCGGACATCAGTGTCAGGAGGCCGGCGATGACGCGCAGGAGCGTGGTCTTGCCGCAGCCGTTCGGCCCCTTGAGCACCAGGGCCCGGCCCCTGCCGAGGTCGAGGGCGACATGGCGGAAGACGATCCGCTCGCCGCGCAAGGCTGCCAGGGCTTCGCCGACCAGTTTCATCCGCCACGTGTCCGTCTTTGCGTCGACAGGCCTCGAAGGCCTGCCGACTGTGGTCATAGCGGGTCGCTATCACACCTGCGCGGCAGCAGCAATCAAGGCGCGGCATGTGTCACTGCGGTATGCCGGGTACGCGCTTTTCCGGGATACTTGGCGGCTGGCGCGGCGGCGTCGGCAAGGTCGACGCGGGCGGACGCTGTGAGGGAATGCTGGGCGGCTGGCGGGGGGCTTGTTTCGGGAAGGTCCGTGTGCATGGGACACTGCCACACATCCGCACAAACTGGACTGTCGCAAGAGGCTTGCCCTCAGGTGGACAGAGAGCGGGAAAGCCCTCAGGGGCGACGAGAGACAAGCGGTCACCATCCACGACCAACCGGATCAAAGTGCGTTCAAAGCCGCAGCCAGCAGTCGGGCGCGCATATTCCGCCCTATGATCAGTTCGACCGAATCCGTAATACGCGGCTTCATAAGGGCCAGGGGTGGCGAGGAAAATGCCTCGCGTGCATGTAAAGAACGGCGCCCTCATCAGCGGCCCTTCTACATCCGAGCAGCGAACGCGTGCTTCCCCAACAAGGGGGGCCCACATGATCGTTCTTGGCGGCTCGAACGTGATGTTCAATTCAAAGATCTGGCTTGCGGGCTCCGGTGCGATTGTTACGGCGCGCCAGGTCCCTATGAGGGGATTGGGATCAGCGACGGCCGGTGTGGCCAAAGCCAGCATGAGACAGGCTGCAAGCCAGTTGCGCATGGTGCCGGAACTCCAAGTTTGCGCTTCACAGAATAGGGCCTGGCGCCGCTTGCCGGAAGTGGCGAGTATCACAACGGCACGGGTGCGGCTGCGTGTCTTTCAAATATCCGCGAAGCCGCCGCCGCGGCCCTTGCCTGCGGCGAAGCGATCGGCGCCGGCGAGCATCTGGCCGTCGGCCATGGTGGCGAGGCCCAAAGCGAATTCGTTCTGCATCGCGCCAGCATAGTCGAGATCGAACTGGCGGTAAGCGGAAAGACGGTCGTTGCGCATGCAGGCCTGCGGAAAGCGGGCAAGCTCGGCGGCCAGAGCCTCGGCGGCGGCGCGGGCCTGGCCGTTGGGGACCACGCGGTTCACAAGGCCCATCGCCAGCGCCTCGCGGGCGGTGACGGGGCGGCCCGTCAGGATCAGATCCATGGCATGGCCCATGCCGATGAGGCGCGGGAGGCGCACGGTGCCCCCGTCGATCAGCGGCACGCCCCAGCGGCGGCAGAAGACGCCGAGCACGGCGTCCTCGGCGGCGACCCGCATGTCGCACCAGAGGGCGAGCTCGAGGCCGCCGGCGACGGCCGGGCCCTCGATGGCGGCGATGACGGGCTTGGAGAGAAGGAGGCGCGAAGGGCCCATGGGCGCGTTGGCGTCGTGGGCGATGTCCAAGCCTGATGAAGGGTCTTTGAGGCGATTGCCGCTGCCCTCTGCAACGGCTTTGAGGTCGGCGCCCGCGCAGAAGGCCCCGGCTTCGCCGTGGAAGACGGCGACATCGAGGTCCCGGTTGCGGTCGAAGGCGAGGAAGGCCCCGGCGAGGGCTTCGGCGGTCTGGCGGTCGACGGCATTGCGCCGTTCGGGGCGCGACAAAATCACAGTGGCGATGCGACCGCAGATCTCGGTTCGAACGGGGGGCGTCGTCATGGCGCGGACCTTGGGTCGTCCTGGGGGATGCTTGCGAGAATAGTCCGGTAGCATTGGAAACCGAAAGTTATTAATTTCCCGGGCAACTGCCTTTCAGCAGAACCTCCCTCACCACCTGCCATCCAGGAGCTCACCGACCGTGACCGCCCACGACAGTTTCAAGTGCAAGAAGACGCTCAAAGTTGGCGCAAAGACCTATGTCTATTACAGCCTGAAGGCCGCCGAGAAGAACGGGCTTGAGGGCATCTCGCGCCTTCCCTATTCGATGAAGGTGCTGCTCGAGAACCTGCTGCGGCACGAGGACGGGCGCACGGTCACCAAGGAAGACATCCAGGCCGTGGCCACGTGGCTGAAGACGCGCAAGTCGGATCGCGAGATCGCGTTCCGTCCGGCGCGCGTGCTGATGCAGGACTTCACGGGCGTGCCGGCGGTCGTCGACCTGGCTGCGATGCGCGACGCGATGAAGACGCTTGGCGGCAATCCGGAGAAGATCAATCCGCTGACGCCGGTGGACCTTGTGATCGACCACTCGGTCATGGTCGACCATTTCGGTACAAAGGACTCGTTCAAGAAGAACGTTGCGCGCGAGTTCGAGCGCAATGGCGAGCGCTATGCGTTCCTGCGCTGGGGCCAGTCGGCCTTCAACAATTTCCGCGTCGTGCCGCCGGGCACGGGCATCTGCCACCAGGTCAATCTTGAATACCTGTCGCAGACCGTCTGGACGGCGAAGGTCAAGGACGGCAAGAAGACGGTCGAGGTCGCCTATCCCGACACGCTGGTGGGCACGGACAGCCACACGGTGATGGTCAACGGGCTTGCAGTGCTGGGCTGGGGCGTGGGCGGCATCGAGGCCGAGGCTGCCATGCTGGGCCAGCCGCAGTCGATGCTGATCCCCGAGGTCGTCGGCATGAAGCTGACCGGCAAGCTGCGTGAAGGTGTCACCGCAACCGACCTTGTGCTGACGGTCACCCAGATGCTGCGCAAGAAGGGCGTCGTCAACAAGTTCGTCGAGTTCTATGGACCCGGACTTGACGAACTGCCGCTCGAGGACCGCGCGACGATCGCCAACATGGCGCCCGAATATGGTGCGACCTGCGGCTTCTTCCCGATCGACGAGGAGGCTGTACGCTATCTCAAGTCGACCGCCCGCTCGAAGGCGCGCGTCGACCTGGTCACGGCCTATGCGCAGGCGCAGGGCATGTGGCGCACGGCCGAGAGCGAGGATCCGGTGTTCACGGACACGCTCGACCTTGATCTTGACAGCGTGGAACCCAGCCTCGCCGGCCCTGCCCGTCCGCAGGACCGCGTCGCCCTTTCCAATGCGGCGCAAGGGTTTGCAGCTGCCCTGTCGGGTACGACCTTCGGCAAGGCCGGCAAGGAAGCAGACACGACGAAGCTCGCCGGCACCGACACGAAGATCGGTCATGGCGCTGTCGTGATCGCGGCCATCACCTCGTGCACCAATACGTCGAACCCGTTCGTGATGGTGGGTGCGGGCCTTGTGGCCCGCAATGCGATCAAGCGCGGGCTGAAGGTGAAGCCGTGGGTGAAGACCTCGCTTGCGCCGGGAAGCCAGGTGGTGGGCGAGTACCTTGCGCAGTCGGGCCTTCAGAAGGACCTCGACAAGCTTGGGTTCAATGTCGTGGGCTATGGCTGCACGACGTGCATCGGCAATTCGGGACCGCTGCCCGAGAATGTCTCGGAGGCGATCACGAAGGGTGACCTCGTGGCTGCAGCCGTGCTTTCAGGCAACCGAAATTTCGAGGGCCGCGTCAATCCGCAGACACGCGCGAACTACCTGGCCTCGCCGCCGCTGGTGGTTGCCTATGCGCTGGCCGGATCGATGACGGTGGACCTGACGAAGGATCCGATCGGTCACGACAAGAAGGGCAAGCCTGTCTATCTCAAGGACATCTGGCCGACTGCGAAGGAAGTTGCCGACACGGTTCGCAAGTCGGTCACGACCAAGATCTTCAAGGAGCGCTACGCCGACGTGTTCGACGGTGGCTCGGTGTGGAAGAAGATCAAGGTCAAGAAGTCGCTGACCTATCCGTGGGACACCGATTCGACCTATGTGCAGCAGCCGCCCTATTTCGACGGCGTGACGCAGAAGCCGGCGGCGCTCAGCGATATCAAGGGCGCGCGGATCCTGGGCCTGTTCGGCGACTCGATCACCACCGACCACATCAGCCCGGCCGGCGACATCAAGGCGTCGAGCCCGGCGGGTACGTTCCTGCAGGCGCGCAAGGTCGACAAGACCGACTTCAACAGCTATGGCGCGCGGCGTGGCAACCATGAGGTCATGATGCGCGGCACCTTTGCCAATATCCGCATCAAGAACCAGATGCTGCCCGGCGTGGAAGGCGGCGTGACCAAGCACCAGCCGAGCGGCGAGCAGATGCCGATCTATGATGCGGCCATGCGCTACCAGAAGGATGGCGTGCCGCTGGTCATCTTCGCCGGCAAGGAATATGGCACGGGGTCATCGCGTGACTGGGCGGCCAAGGGCACGAAGCTCCTGGGCGTGCGTGCGGTCATCGTGGAGACTTTCGAGCGCATCCACCGGTCGAACCTGGTTGGCATGGGCGTGCTGCCGCTGCAACTCACCGAGGGTCGCACGTGGAAGAGCCTGGGCCTGACGGGCAACGAGGTGGTCGACATCCCGGGGCTTGAGGGCGCTCTCAAGCCGCGGCAGACCCTGCATCTGCACATCACACATGCCGACGGCCGCAAGGAGAAGGTTCCGGTGCTGTGCCGGATCGATACGCTCGACGAGATCGAGTACTTCAAGAATGGCGGCATCCTGCACTACGTGCTGCGAGGGCTTGTGCAGGCGGCTTAGGTGACCTGAATGCCTGGGTGGCCGGCTCGCACTGGCGTGCGTCCGGCCATGACGGACTTGTGTACTGTCCCCGTAATTATCGGAGGTTCAGCAGGGCCTCCAGGGGGGTCGTCAGCAAGGTGCCCTTGAAGCGGGCAACCTTAAAGGCGCGGCCCTTGCCCATGGCGTTGAGTTCGGCCACCTCGGCCGGGATGTCTGGCTTGAGCGCGGCATCCTTGCCCGAAGCGGCGGGCGCTGCCGCCGGGATCTCGACGGCATCGAAGGCGATCCAGAAGTCCTTGTCGCGCTCGACGATCATGACGTTCAGGGCCATGCCGTCGAAGGTCTGGAAGGACGCGCGTGCCGCGTTCGAGAAGTCGATCTCGCCCTGGGACACCACATCGGTGAAGCTCATGCCGATGAGCGAATTCCCGACACCGTTTGGCTCTTCAGCCGACCGCAGCGAGCGGCCGGAGGGGAGACGCTCGACCACGGCGAAGTTGGCTGTCTCTGGCGTTGCGCGGTTCAGCGTGTAGGACGGTCCCTGGAACGGCTTCATCGAGACCGTGCGGATGCGGTCACGGGGGAAGTCGATGAAGGACTTGTCGAGCCAGCGCGCGATTTCGGTCACCGGCTCGAAATTGCCGCGGGCCACAAAGGTCTGGGCTTCGTCGGGACGGCGGACATAGATCGCCGCGCGATCGCCGGCCGATGCGCCCTCGACGGCCATGCCTGCCACGAGGCTTGCGAGCGTTGCGCCCTTTTCATCCCTGAGGGTCACGAGCGTGCCGGTGCCGCCGGTCTTGGGCAAGCCCAGGCCCAGCCTGTCCTGCCAGTCCGCGCGCGCGGTGCGCTGCTCGACCAGCTCGAGCGTTGCGAGGCCCAGCACGGCGCGCCTGATCTCGTTGAAGTCGGCCCGGTAGAAGCCTTTCTCCGGAACGCGCCACTTGCCTGTCGCGTCGCGCACCACCGTGAAGGTCGAGGTCTTGGTCTGCACCTCTATCGCGGCGATACGCTCGGCCTCGGACTCGAGTGCGGGGAACATTCGAACGGGATCGAACTCTGCCTTGCCCGAGGAGCTGCGCTGCCACTGCGAGAGGATGGCGAATACGACCAGCAGGGCCGTTGCGCCTGCAAGCCAGGTAAGTGCGCGGATGCGCCGCTCGAGTACCGGAACGAGGGGCGATTTGGCGGACGTGGTCATTTTCTGCCTCCTGCCGTCTTGCGATCCCGGCCGAACAGCCACAGCAGAAGGGCTGTTGCAGCGATGAGGAGCGGAATGAAGAGAATGTTGATCGCTGCCAGCCAGGTGCCGAAGCGGTCGATGTCGCGGCGCAGCTTGTACTGGACGTCGCGCAGGGCCTTTCGCGTCTCGACCAGCTCGGTGCGGAACTTCTCGATCTCGGCTTCCTGCTCGGGCGAAAGGAGCTCCTGCGACGGGGCCTGGCCGGGACGGGCCTGGGCTGTGCGCTTGCCTTCAAGCTCGGCCAGCTTGGCCTGCGTCTGGGTCAGACGCTCCTGCAGGGCCTGCTCCTGAAGCAGGAACTGCTGGTTGGCCCTGCGACGCATGTCGTTGACGACCTCGAAGGGGCGGTTCGACGTGCCGCGCGAGCGCAGCGAGATGAGCGATGCGGAGCCTGTCAGGTTCTCGAGCGCATTGAGCACGAAGACCGCGTTGCCGGCCACGGGCACTGCCACGCGCTGGCCCTGCAATTCCTGTGTCTGGACCCAGAAGCTGTCATTGAAGAT
>JBILGJ010000142.1:0-7047 GCA_044351125.1 Micropepsaceae bacterium | reverse complement strand
CCAAAAATGTTCTACTATTGTTCTTTACATACCTCAGGGGCTCTCGCCCCTGCTGCAACTTGAAATGTGAAACCAAAAAGGCCCCGCGGCACTACTCGGTGTCGAAGCGGATCCCCTGCGCCAGCGGCAAATGGTTCGAATAGTTCACGGTCGCCGTCTGGCGTCGCATATAGGCCTTCCAGGAATCCGAGCCGGACTCCCGGCCACCGCCTGTATCCTTCTCGCCGCCGAACGCACCGCCTATCTCGGCACCACTCGGTCCGATGTTGACATTGGCAATACCGCAGTCGCTGCCAGAGGCAGCAAGGAAGCGCTCGGCCTCCTGCATGTCACGCGTGAACACGCATGACGACAGGCCCTGGGTCACGTCATTCTGCAACCGGACCGCGTCGTCGAAATCGCGATAGGTCATCACATAGAGGATAGGTGCGAAAGTTTCGTGCTTCACCACCTCGGTCTGGCCCGGCATTTCGACAAGCGCCGGTTGGACATAGAACGCATGCGGGAAGGCATCTGCCAGCACCCGCCCACCACCAGTCACCGTGCCCCCTTGCGCCCTGGCAGAACCAAGCGCGGCCTGCATTGCATCAAACGAGGCCTGGTCGATCAGCGGACCGACGAGCGTGCCATCTTCAAGCGGATTTCCGATCCGGATGGCCGCATAGATCGCCTTCAGGCGCTTCACGAGCGCGCCAGCGACACTCTCATGCACGAAGACACGCCGCAGTGTGGTGCACCTCTGCCCGGCCGTTCCCACGGCCGCAAAGGTGATCGCACGTTCGGCAAGCTTCAGGTCCGCCGACGGCGTCACGATCATGGCGTTGTTGCCACCGAGCTCCAGGATGGTGCGCCCCAGGCGTCCGGCAACCACGGGCGCCAGCGCCTTGCCCATCCGGGTCGAACCCGTCGCGGAAACAAGCGGGACGCGGACATCGGCCGCAATCCTCTCACCGAGGCCACGACCACCCTGGATGACCTGCGACAGGCCAGCAGGCGCATCCCCGAACCGGGCCGCCGCACGCTCGAAAAGCTTTTGAGTAGCAACGGCGGTCAGCGGCGTCTTCTCCGAAGGCTTCCAGACAACGCTGTCACCGCAGACGATGGCAAGGGCCGCATTCCACGCCCACACCGCAACCGGGAAATTGAAGGCGCTGATGACGCCGACAGGCCCCAGCGGATGCCAGGTCTCCATCATGCGGTGCCCCGGCCGTTCCGAGGCAATCGTGAGCCCATAGAGCTGGCGCGACAGCCCGACAGCGAAGTCGCAGATGTCGATCATCTCCTGCACCTCGCCAAGGCCCTCCTGCACGATCTTGCCAGCCTCGAGCGTAACAAGGCGCCCCAGCGCCTGCTTGTTGGCCCGCAACTCCTCACCAAAAAGACGGATCAGTTCACCTCGGCGCGGCGCCGGCACGTCGCGCCACGCGTGAAAAGCCTTCACGGCGGCGGCGATCTTCGCATCCGCCTCGGCCGGTGTGTCGCTGCGCACCCGGCCCAGCACCGCACCGTCGACAGGCGAACGAGAAACAAGATCGCCTTGCGAAATATCTTCCTGCGAAATGCCAAGCGCCTGAAGTGTTGCAGCAGTCATCCTCATTCCTCCAAAATCGCCATCCTGCATCCCGACACGCACAAGCGAACCAGAACCAGGCTGTGTCTATGTCTTCTTCAGGGCTGCCGCGCGCAGACCCGACAGCGTGGCCGTCGGCGAGATCTGGTCCGGATCCGTGATGATGTCGATCAGCGCCGGCTTGCCGGAAGCGACAGCAGCCTCGAAAGCATCCTTGAACTCCGAAGTCTTGCGCACCGTCGTACCAAAGCAGCCGAACGCGCGCGCATAGGCAGCAAAGTCAGGGTTCTTCAGGTCCGTTCCGATCGTCCGCGCCGGATACTCGCGCTCCTGGTGCATGCGGATCGTGCCATAGGTGCCGTTGTTGAAGACCAGGAAAACCACATTCAGCCCGTACTGCACAGCAGTGGCAAGCTCCTGCCCGTTCATCAGGAAACAGCCATCGCCCGAGCATGCGATGACCATGCGCGAAGGATGCACCGCCTTGGC
The DNA here is from genome assembly GCA_044351125.1 of Micropepsaceae bacterium. Classification (GTDB taxonomy): domain Bacteria; phylum Pseudomonadota; class Alphaproteobacteria; order Micropepsales; family Micropepsaceae; genus SZUA-430. The sequence goes on along the minus strand of JBILGJ010000142.1, from coordinate 4,988 downwards.
AGCAATCGCCGCAGGCACGCCATAGCCCATGGCGCCGCTCGTTGGCGCAAGCTGGGTATGGAACTGCCGGTGCAGATGGAAGCGGTGCAGCCACCCCGCATAATTGCCTGCGCCATTGGTCAGGATGGCATCGGCGGGAAGACGATCATTCAGCCAGGCAAAAATCTCGGACGAATTGACGTCACCCTTCACCGCGACGGGTCGCGTGAAAGCCTCGTAATCAGTCCGCGCCGCCGCAGCCCATGGGGCCCATGACGCCGCCACGGGCGCAGGCAGCGCAGCAGCAGCAGCACCGAAGGCCGCCATGCCCGAAACGATGCCAAGCTCGGCCTGATAGACCCGGTTGAGCTCCTCGGCAGCCGGGTACACATGAACCAGCCGCTGCTGCGGGACAGGTGCCTTCAGCCGCGTATAGCCCTGCGTGGTCATCTCGCCCAGCCGCGGCCCCACGGCAAGGATCACGTCCGCCTCGGCAATGCGGGCGCCAAGCTTGGGATCGATCCCGATCCCCATGTCACCGACATAGAGCCTGTGCCGATTGTCGATGCGGTCCTTTCCACGGAACGACGTCGCAACGGGCAGGTTCCACCGCTCCAGAAACACACGCATGGCATCGCAGGCTTCATCCGTCCAGCCGCCACCACCGATCAGCACCAGTGGCCGCTGCGCCGAGGAAAGGATCTGCGCCAGACGCACCATGTCTTCGGGTCGTGGCGCCGCCTCGATCCGCTGATAAGGGCGGACATCATCGGCTTCCATCCGCTCGGTCAGCATGTCTTCCGGCAAGGCAAGGGCAACAGGCCCGGGCCGCCCATTGACCGCCGTATGGAAGGCGCGCGAGACGAACTCCGGCACCCGGTCAGCCGAGGGGATCTCGGCCACCCATTTGGTAACCTGCCCCAGCATCCGGCGATAATCGATCTCCTGAAAGGCCTCGCGTTCCATCTGGTCGCGTGCGACCTGCCCGATGAACAGGATCATCGGTGTCGAATCCTGGAACGCCGTGTGCAAGCCGATACTTGCATGGGTGGCACCCGGGCCGCGCGTGACGAAGCAGATGCCAGGCCGGCCCGTCAGCTTCCCATAGGCCTCGGCCATGTTTGCAGCACCCGCCTCGTGCCGGCAGGTGACGAAACGCAAGCCGCCCTGCACGTCATGCAGCGCGTCGAGCACCGCGAGATAGCTCTCGCCTGGCACGCCAAAGGCAAGGTCGACGCCATGGATCTTCAGCTGGTCGACGAGGATCTGTCCGCCCGTGCGAAGATTCGACATGGCTGCACTAGTGTCCTGTTTCTGCGTAATAGCGGCCAAAGCGGTTATCGAGGAAACTGGCAAGATCAGCCTGCTCCTGGCGCACAAAACCCTTCGAGGGAAGTTTGCCCTGCACCATCATGTCAACCATCGCGCAGATGCCGGCGGCTGTCGTGATCTGGATCGCACTCATGAGCTGACCATCAATCTTGTGGGCATAGATCTTTCGCGCGAAGCTTTCCTGCGTCAACTGTCCGCGCATTTGACCCGAGACGGTGACGAATACAAGCACCACATCCTGGTAGGTGATGGGAATGGCCGCCTCGAGCACATCCTTCAGGATTTCGCGGCGCTGCCCCAGGCGCAAGTCCCTGACCAGCGTCTTGATGATGTCACGGTGGCCCGGATAGCGGACAGTCTTGTAGTTCAGGTTTTCCACCCGTCCCTCGAGCGTCTCGCACAGCGTACCAAGGCCGCCCGATGTGTTGAATGCCTCGTAGTCGATACCGTCGAGCGAGAAATGCTCCATCTCCTCGAGCGCCGGCATCTCGCGCAGCTTGCCATCGACGATGGCCTCGCACGGATTGCAATATTCGTTGATCAGGCCATCCGTCGACCATGTCAGGTTGTACTTCAGCGCATTGGTCGGATATTCCGGCAGGGCACCCACGCGCATCTGAACATCGCGCAGGGTCTCGAACTTTTTCGTCATGTCGTGCGCGGCAATCGAGATGAAGCCAGGCGCCAGCCCGCACTGCGGCACAAAGGCGGTATCTGCCCCTTTGGCCAGCGCCTTGACGACGCGGGTACTCTCCACATCTTCGGTCAGGTCAAAATAATGCGCCCCGCAGTCCTTGGCGGCCCCCGCGATCGAAGGCGTCAGGTGATAGGGCATCGCCGAAACGACAACATCATGCCCTTTCATGGCGCCGCGAAGCGCCGCAGGGTCCGCAACATCAAGCACCTGGATGCGCGTGTTGTGCGTTTGCAGTCGCTTGAGGCTCTCCGCATCGCGATCCGCAACGGTCAACTGGTAGTCGCCCGTGCTGCCAAGCATCGCCGTGATTGCACTACCGATCTTGCCACCACCCAGAAGAATGAGTTTGACCACCGCCGCCTCCCTGAAAATACGAGCATTTCCGGGATTCTAGGCCACGATTCCGCCGATCTGTAGCCAGCAATCAGACGATTCTTATTGGATTTTCAACCAGATCGACGGTAAAAACCGGCAATATGACGGACAGCATCGACCAGCAACTGATCGCCTTGTTGCGCACCAATGCGCGCGAGCCCGTCGCCGTGCTGGCCCGCAAGCTGGACCTCGCACGCTCAACCGTGCAGGAGCGGATCGAACGCCTCGAGCGAAGGGGCGTGATTGCAGGCTACACGATCCGGGAGGGCAGTGGCCATGCTGACAGGCAGATCCTCGCCCACGTCATGATCAGCGTCGACCCCAAGATGTCAGCCCCCGTGACATCCGACCTGAAGAAGATGCCCGAGGTACGCGCGCTCGCGGCAATCAGCGGCACCTTTGACCTGATGGCAGAACTCGCCGCCGACTCCACGGCGCGCATCGATGCGGTGCTCGACGCAATCGGTCACTTGAAAGGTGTGCAGAAGACCATGTCCTCGATCGTGCTCAGCGTGAAGTTCGAGCGTTGATCCGGCAGCACCCTTCGCAAGGTCGGAACGGGTCAGCTCAGTGCTTGCCGCCGGCAGTGGTACCAAGCACCTCGACCTGAAAGCCCGCATCGCGGACCGCCTGGCAGATGGCGTCCGCATGCTGCGCATCGCGGGTCTCCACGCTCACTCGAAGCTCGGCGTCCTTGGCCGGCATGTCGGTGAGCATGCGGTTGTGCGAAACTTCAATGATGTTGCCGCCAGCATTGCCGACCAGTGTTGCGACCCGCGCAAGTACGCCCGGCCGGTCCTCGATGGCAATCGAAAGCGTGAGAATGCGCCCCTCGCGCTGCAGCTCGCGCATGATGACATTGGACAACAGCCGCGGGTCGATGTTGCCCCCGCACAGCACAAGCCCGACCCGACGCCCCCGGAAAATTTCGGGATACTGGAGCAGCGCCGCAAAACCCGCAGCACCGGCACCCTCAACGACCGTCTTTTCGATCGATAGCAGCATCGCGATGGCCCGCTCGATCATGTCCTCCGACACAAGAAGCACGTCATCGAGCAGGCGGCTGCAGATCTCGACCGTCCTTGCGCCCACGTTCTTGACAGCGATGCCCTCGGCGATCGTCTGACCGCCAATCGCATTGGCCTGTTTCTTCAGCGCATTGAACATCGAGGGGAAAAGCTTTGTTTCAACCCCGATCATCCGGATTGACGGCTTCAGCGCCTTGGCCGCTATGGCGATGCCTGAAATGAGCCCGCCACCACCGACAGGCACCACGATGGTATCGAGATCCGGGAAATCCTCGAGCATCTCCAGGCCGATCGTACCCTGCCCCGCGATGATGCGGTCGTCGTCATAGGGATGCACGAAAACGAGGCCCTTCTCGGCCGCGATATCATGGGCGACCTTGTCGCAATCGGCCAAGGTCATGCCCTTCTGGATAACATGCGCCCCGTGCGCCATCGTGTACTTCACCTTCACGAAGGGCGTCGTCTCGGGCATGACGATGGTCGAGGGGATGCCAAGCCGGGTCGCGTGATAGGCGACACCCTGCGCATGGTTCCCGGCCGACATGGCGATCACCCCACGCTTGCGCTCCTCCGGCGTCAGGCTCATCAGCTTGTTGAGCGCGCCACGCTCCTTGAAGGACGAGGTGAACTGCAGGTTTTCGAACTTCAGGTGGACGTCCGCGCCGGTCAGCTGCGAAAGGGTCTGGGACCGCAGGCAGGGGGTGCGTTGAACCTGCCCCTTGATGACGCTCGAGGCTCGCCGGATATCGTCAAGTGTGACGGCCATGGCCGCTCCCGGGTGTGGAAGTGATGCCACAGCCGATCGCATGGGCAGGATCGACCGGACAGGCAATGCGCCACCAGATCGCATTGGTAGCAGCGGAGGGATTTGAACCCCCGACCAAGGGATTATGATTCCCCTGCTCTACCACTGAGCTACGCTGCCGCTCCAAAGCGAGGGCGGGATGTAAGGCGGCAGGCTTGGCTCTGTCAAGGCAACAGGCCTCGTCAGGCAGCCACCGCCGCCTCTCCGCGGACAATCCAGCCACCGCCCAGCATGCGGGCTTCATTGGCTGAGTCATAAAGGACGCAGGCCTGGCCCGGAGCAACCCCTTCCTCAGGGTCCAGCAATGTCACGCAAACCTGCCCGTTCACCTGCCGGGCCTCGGCACGGACCGGCTGGCGGGTGGACCGAACGCGCGCAAGGACAGGCCTCGCATCCTCGCCCGGCATCTGCGGATCGAGCCAGTTAAGGTCGCGCAGCCAGATCTGACGGGTTGAAAGCGCGCTCCGCGGCCCCACCACGACCTGCCGGGCCATAGCATCGATCCGTACCACGTACATGGGCTCGGAATGGGCAATCCCAATCCCCTTGCGCTGGCCAACGGTGAAATTGATCACCCCTTCGTGCTGCCCCAGAACGCGCCCCGACATGTCGACGATGTCGCCAGGCTCGATGGCGCCCGGCCGCAACTTCTGCACGATATCGCTGTAGCGTCCCTCCGGGACGAAGCAGATGTCCTGGCTGTCGGGCTTGTCGGCAAGCCCCAGTCCGAAGGCCGCCGCCATCGCCCGCGTCTCGCTCTTGGGGAAGCCTC
>JBILGJ010000141.1:0-7071 GCA_044351125.1 Micropepsaceae bacterium | reverse complement strand
GGCATCGCGGGCGACAGCCAGACGCGGATCGCGCTGGTGCGCAAAGGCGAGGGGGACGTCCGTACCCTGAAACCTGGGGACAGTTTGGATGGCTGGATCGTGAGGGCCATTAACGAGCGCGGCGTCTCAATCAGTGGTGGTGGGCGCACGGAAATTCTTGCAATCCCAAGGGCCAGCAACGCGGCGCCGACACGCTGAAAGGGAAAAGAAACCCGGTTTGGGTAAACTCCCGCAGCGGGGATGCAGGATCAGGCTTGACGAGCCTTTAAAAGTCTCCTTTTCGTTGATTCTGTGTCCCCAAGACGAAGGCATTTGCTTCCATGAGGCATCCCCGTAGCGGCCTGGCCGCTTCCTTCCGCACTGGCCCGGCGATCGTGATCGCTGCGGGTTGGCTTGCGCTTGCCTCATGCGAGAGCCTGGTCGAGGACCAAGCGCTTCGCGGCGCCATGTCGTCGGTCACGCGCGCCGAGGATGCGCCTGCGCCTTCGGGGGCTCCGGTGGTTCTGGGCGACGAAGCCGCGCGCGATTCCTCGCAACCCAAGACCGAGGTTGTGGAAGGCGATAGCCGCTTTGTGAGCCCGGTCGGCCGCAATGGCGCGGCGCGCAAGGGCGGGGATGTCCTGCTCGACTTCGCCGATGCCGAGGTGCGTGACGTCGTGCGGACCGTTCTCGGGGACATCCTGAAGGTTCCCTATGCGGTCGATCCGCAGGTGCAGGGCAAGGTCACGTTGAAGACCAGTACGCCCCTGCGCAAGCAGGATGTGGTGGCGGCCCTTGAAACGGCGCTCAAGGCCAATGGTGCGGTCATCGTGCTGGCCGACAATGTCTACAATGTGGTGCCGGCCGCCGATGCCCAGAAGCGGATCGACGGGTTCGAGATCTCGGGCAGTGCGCAGGCGCGTGGTCCGGGGTATGGGATCGAGATCGTGCCGCTCAGCCATATCGCAGCCGCCGAGATGCAGAAGCTGCTCGAGCCCGTCGCGCCCGCCGGAGGTGTTGCCTCGGTTGATGCGCAGCGCAACCTGATCTTCCTTGCGGGTACGAGCCAGGAGCGCGCGGCGATGCTGGACACGATCAGGCTGTTCGATGTCGACTACCTGAAGGGCATGTCCTATGCGCTGGTGCGGCCCGACCATATCGAGGTGCAGGCGCTGGCGCAGGAGCTGACGCGCGTCTTCCAGAGCACGGGTGGGTCATCCGCCGGGCTGCTGCGCTTCGTGCCGCTGTCGCGGATCAATACCCTGCTTGTCGTCACGCCGCGGGTGGCGCAACTTCGGGCGGTCGAAAAGTGGGTTGACCGGCTTGACGTGCCCCCTCGGGGCGCTGGCCGGGGCGTGTACTATTACCGGCTGCAGCATGCAAAGGCGGCCGACGTGGCCCGTTCGCTCGCCGCCGTCTATGGCAGCGCCGTGCAGACAGGGCCAGAGGACACGGCATCTGGTGGGGACATGATGACGGAGCCGCCGGCTTCCGGTCCTGCGCCCGCACCCGAGCCCCCGCCGCCGCCAGCTGCTGCGGGACCCAATGGATCGTCGCTCCAGATTGCCGTGGACCAGGCCAACAACGCGCTGATCATCCGCGCGCGTGGCAGCGAGTATGCCGGCCTTGAGCGGTTCCTCAAGGAAGTCGACGTTGCGCCGGACCAGGTGCTGATCGAGGTCACGATCGCCGAGGTCACGCTCAACGACACGCTCAAGTATGGCGTCGAGTGGTACTTCAAGAATGCCGATGACCAGAAGTATTCGCTGGGGCGGTCGCTGCGACCGGCGCCGACCGTGCCCGGCTTCAACTTCACCTACACGATCCCCGACGTCGAGGTTGCCCTGAGTGCCCTTGGTTCGATCACCGACGTGCAGGTTATCTCGGCCCCGAAGCTGCTGACCCTCAACAACAGGCCTGCAAACCTGCAGTTCGGCGACCAGGTCCCTGTTGTGACACAGACCGCGACGGGTGTGCGCGATGCGGCTGATCCGACGATCGTCAATTCGATCCAGTTGCGTGATACGGGCATCGTGCTCAAGGTTACGCCTCGTATCAGCCGTGGTGGCACCGTGTTCGTGGATGTGAACCAGGAGGTCAGTTCGGCGGTGCAGACCACGACTTCGGGCATCGACTCTCCCACGATCCAGCAGCGTCGCATCTCGAGCACGGTTGCAGTTCAGGACGGCGATTCCATCGCGCTGGGCGGCATGATCCGGCAGAGTGACACGCGCAGCAACAGCGGCGTGCCGGTTCTGAGGGACATTCCCGTCGTGGGTAACCTGTTCTCGAGCACCAACAATACGGGTGCGCGGACCGAGTTGCTGATATTCCTCCGTCCACGGATCATTCCCAATGCGGCGGCGGCGCGGGAGATGACCGAGCAGCTCAAGCGCGGGCTCAAGTACCTGGACGTTGCGCCAGTGCCGCGTCCGCGCCCCTGACGGCGGCTCCCGTCCGCAACTGTCCCTGGATCCCGATACAATTGCGCTGAAGCGGTTTACTCGCCTTTAGGCATGTAAAGGGTCGATTGCGCTGCGTCGACCCTGGCTTTCCCCGACCGCAAGATGGGCTTAACCCATGGGCGCCTAAATTTGACGCAAATTCGGGGCAGTCATGTCGTCAATGCGTTCACGGAAGAAGGGCAGCGGGAGGCAATCGAGCCTTCTGCGCTCCTATGCTGAGCTTGCCGGGTCGGCCACGTCGCGTCGGCGCTCCGAGATGCAGTTGCAGGCTGCGCGTGTCGAGGCAGAACTGTCGGACCGGGCGAAGGGCGAGTTTGTTGCCCATATGAGCCACGACCTTCGCACGCCGCTGAATGCAATCATCGGCTTTGCCGAAATCCTGTCCACGGGCCGACTGGTCGCCGAGGATCCGCAGAAGGCGCGGGAGTATGCGTCCGACATCCAGCATGCCGGTGAGCACCTTCTGTCCATCATCAACAGCATCCTTGACCTTGCAAGGCTGGAGGGCGGCCACAGCGAGGTCAATCTCGAGGACTGTGATCTAAGGGATGTGATCCACACCACCCATCTGGTGGCACTGCCGCAGGCGCAGGCCAAGGGACAACGTCTTGCCGTTGTCATGCGGGATAACCTGCCGCTTGTGCGGGCCGACCTGCTCAAGACGAAGCAGGTTCTGATCAATCTGGTTTCCAATGCAATCAAGTTCACGCCGCGTGGTGGAGACATCCGGGTCCTTGTCGAAGCGTCGGCAGAAGAGGGTGTCGACATCAGCGTGATCGATACAGGCCCCGGCATGTCGACCGAGGAACTGTCCGTTGCACTGTCGAGGTTCGGGCGCGTGCGCAATCCGATGACCCAGCAGGAAGTCGGAACGGGTCTTGGCCTGACCATCGTGCGGCAGCTCTGCAACCTGCAGGGCCTCAAGTTTCGCCTGCGCAGCAAGCCCGGTGAGGGCACCTGCGCCTCTGTAACCTTTCCCCGGAACCTCGTTGCGGGACATGGTGTCCCCCAGGACAAGATCGCGTCATGAGAACTGCCAAGTCTTCGGTTGTACGGATTGACCCGCAACAGGGTGGGGGAGCCGCGAGCGGATTTCCCGCGGGTGAGCCCGCCTTCGCCCACCTCGTGTCCATCGAGGGTGGGCAGGCCATTGCCGCGTTTGACGGAAGAGCCCGGCTTGGCGGAATGGTGGAAGAGAGGGTGGTCATCGGGGCGACGGTCTCGATCGAGACGCCCAAGTCCTCGGTCATAGGCATCGTCACGGGCCTGTCCGTACCCACGGCCGAGCTGGAGCAGGACCAGCCTGTGCTGCGTCTGTTTGAGGTCGACCTTGTTGGCGAGGTGCACACAGACCGGAGTACCGGCGAGAAGCGTTTCCGTCGCGGTGTCACGATGCTGCCGACGCTGGGGGATCCGATTGGTCTTACATGCGCCGAGAGCCTCGCGGCGGTCTACTCATCCCAGGGGCGCCCCTCCATCGAGATCGGCACGCTGGCGCAGGATCCGAATGTTGCCGCGAACGTGCTCGTGGACGAACTGCTGTCGAAGCACTTTGCCATCGTGGGGTCGACGGGTGCGGGCAAGAGCTGTGGCATCGCCGGGTTGCTGCACGGGCTCGTAGGCAAGTATCCGGGTTCGCGTATCCTCGTTCTCGACATCCACAACGAATATGCCGCGGCCTTCAATGGTGTGGCCGAGGTGATCCATCCGGGGAACCTGTATCTGCCGTTCTGGCTGCTGAGCTTCGACGAGCTGGCCAGCGTGTTCATGACGTCGGACAATCCTGATCCCGAGGACATGGAGATCCTGCACGATGCGGTGATGTTCTCGAAGAGGCGGGCGGGCGAGAGCCGGGCGCCGCGGTCCGCCGGTCAGCTTCGCCGGGCGACCGATACGCCCACGACGACGATTGACTCGCCGACGCCGTTCCGGCTGGCCGACATCTCGGCCTATATTGAAGAGCAGATGGGCAAGCTCGAGCGGACGCGCAGCACCATCGCTCTCAGGCGTATCCGCTCCCGCATCGAGACGCTGATGTCGGATCCGCGCTATGCGTTCATGTTCGGCGGTCTTGTGGTGCAGGACAGGCTTACCGAGATCATCGGCCGTCTGTTCCGGATCCCGACCGCGGGGCGGCCCGTGACGATCCTTGATCTGTCGGCGGTGCCTTCGGAAATCCTCAATGTCGTGATCTCGGTCATCTGCCGGCTGGCGTTCGACCTGGGCGTCTGGAGCAAGGGGCAGTATCCGATGACGCTGATCTGCGAGGAGGCGCATCGGTATGTGCCGCTCGACAAATCGCTGGGCTTCGAGCCAACGCGGCAGGCTGTCACGCGGATTGCCAAAGAGGGTCGCAAGTACGGTATCTCGCTTGGCGTGGTGACGCAGCGTCCGGCCGAGATCGATCCGACGCTGCTGTCGCAGTGCAGCACCGTCTTTGCCTATCGCCTTTCGAACGACGCGGACCAGCAGGCTGTGCGTGCCCGGTCGGCGGACTGCGCCGCGCGGCTGCTCGACTTCCTGTCGTCGCTCGGCGACGGGGAGGCCATTGCGATCGGGCAGGGCGTGAGCATGCCCATGCGTATCCGGATGCGGCGGCTCGAGCAGCATGAGCTGCCCGCAGGTTCCGGCCATCCGTTCTCGGAGGTCTGGCAGCGTGAGAGCTGTGACCTGAGCGAGCTTGAGGGGATCGTGACCCGCTGGCGCTATAACCGCCGCTCGGATGACCTGTTCCGGACGCCGGGCGCGCTGACCTCGTCCACCGACTGACGCTTTCTGCCGACGGGCCTGTTTCCTGTGACTGCCTGAACGGGTAGACTCCCGCTGCTGTTTGGCGGAGGGACTTGATGCGTCGGGCGTTTGCATTCATCGGAGTGGGGCTGCTTGCGGCTGTCGGCGTGTGGGGTTACGGGTTCCTGTCCGCGGCGGGTGTATTCGCTGAGTTTGAACCGAGAGCGGTCGGCGCATGTCGGCCCGTAACGGCGGGCGGTATCGCGGGCGTCGAGGATATCGCCATCGATCCGGAGACGCGGATTGCCTATCTCTCGGGCTATGACCGCTGGCGGCAGGCCAAGGGCGAGACCATGCGCGGGGCGATCTGGACCTATGCGCTGGATGGTACCGATGCTGTTCCCCAAGACGCAACGGTGCCGTTTCTCAAGGGAGGGTTCCATCCGCATGGGATCAGTCTGTGGCGTGGCGCTGACGGACGGAAGGTTCTTTACGTGATCAACCACTTTGGCGGTCGCCATACGGTCGAGATCTTTGACGTTGACGGTGCGCAGCTTGCACACCGCATGACAGTCGAGGGGGAATCCATGGTGTCCCCGAATGATCTGGTGGGCACCGGGCCCAATTCCTTCTATGTGACCAATGACCACGGCTATGGGGCCGGCTTCATGCGGACGGTCGAGGATTTCGCCCGGCTCAGGGTTTCAACCGTGCTTCATTTCGATGGCGAGGCCTGGAAGACGGTGATGCAAGGCGTTGGTGGTGCCAACGGGATCAACATGAGTGCAGACGGGCGCTCGGTCTATGTGTCAGCGATGAGCGAGCGTGCCGTCAGGATACTAGACCGTGACCCGCTTACCCATGAGCTGACGCCCCGGGCCGTCGTGGAGGTTCCGGGATATGCCGACAATATCGATGTCGAGGCCAATGGCGACCTGTTGCTTGCGGTGCATACGAAGGTGTTCGCGTTCCTTGGTCATGTGGGCGACGAAACCAAGCTGTCCCCGAGTCATCTGATGCGCCTCAAGTCGGATGGCAAGGGTGGCTTCAGCCCGCAGACCATCCATTACAGTGACGGGGCCGATATCTCGGCGGCCAGTGTCGGGGCTGGTGTGCCGGGGCGGCTTCTGGTCGGGGCCGTGTTCGACCGGAAGATCCTCGACTGCGCCATGTAAGAGGCTGTTGGCAGGCTTGGCCGCTGGTATCGCTGGCTACCTTCACGATTTCGTGTGGGCCTTGAAAGTGGCTTTGCCGGTGGCAATATGTCCCCCTTGGGGAAGCCAGAGGGGCCACAGTCATGTCGAAGTTTGCGCCGACGCGCGAGTCCGAGCGCATCGACATCCTGGATGTTCTGCGTGGCCTCGGGGTGCTTGGCATTCTTGCAGTCAATGCGGCAGCCTTCGCCTTTCCCGATGAGGCCTATTTCAACCCGCTCAATACACCGTTTCCCTTTGAGGGACTTTCGGCGGAGGTCTGGCGGATTGTCCATGTTTTCTTCGAGCAGAAGTTCGTCACGCTGTTCTCGATGCTTTTTGGGGTGTCCCTGTTTCTTGTTGGGGGCGAGCGTGACGATGCCGAGCGGTCGACCCTGTTGCGCTGGCGCCTGTTCTGGCTGGCGCTGATCGGGATCGGCCATGGCACGGTCATCTGGTTCGGGGACATCCTGCTGGCCTATGCTGTCGCCGGGTTCGTGGTCTCGTTTGCCCGGTCGTGGAGCGCGAGCCGCCTGCTTGTGTGTGGCGTCATCCTGTACCTTGCGGGTGCTGCGGTCGAGTCCGGGGCCTATCTGGTCTTCACGCTGGCGCCGGTACCGCCGGAGGAACTGGCGCGGATGAGCGACGACATTGGCTGGCGGCTCACGCCGGCTGAAATCCAGGAGACGATCGCCGCGTTCGGT
>JBILGJ010000139.1:0-7088 GCA_044351125.1 Micropepsaceae bacterium | reverse complement strand
GGCGACGGGGCGCGGGTTGGTGTCACCGGATTTTGCTGGGGAGGGCGGCAGACCTATCTCTACGCGGCGCATAACCCGAAGGTGCAGGCGGGCGTTGCGTGGTACGGGCAGCTGGTCCGGCGCGAGGGAAACATGGCGCCGCGCCATCCGGTCGAGGTGGCGGGGCAGCTACAGGGGCGTGTGCTCGGGCTTTATGGCGAGCTCGACAAGGGCATTCCCCTCACGCAGGTCGATGCCATGCGTGCGGCGCTGCAGGCGGCGGGCGACAAGGGGTGCGAGATCATCGTCTATCCCGGCGCCGACCATGGGTTCCTTGCGGACTACCGGCCGACCTACAACGAGGCTGCGGCGAAGGATGCGTGGGGGCGCTGCCTTGCCTGGTTCAGGATGAAGGGCGTCTAGGCGGTTGTCCTCACAACCGCCCGAGGGCTTTCCTCGCCACTTCGGTCAGGCGGGAGATGATGACCGTTTCTTCCTGGCCGGTTGAGGATTCGCTGACGCTCAGCCAGTAGCGCGGGTTGCGCATCACGTTGACCACTACGCCCGAGCGGCGGTCATTGCCGATGTTGAACCAGTAGCCGGCGTCTCCTACGCCTTCGATCGGGCCGCCCGTGAACTTCACGCCCATGGTCGAGACCCCTGCCTGCATCTTTTCGAGGGAGGGCTGTGCCTTGTCGCTGTAGGCGGTGGTCAGCACGATGCTGACTGTCATCATGTCGGCGATGCTCGCACCGTTCGAGACGAAGGTGCATGAGGTGACGGCATTGCGTCGCTCGCCGCCCGGCTTGTTGCGCCTTTCCGGCGGCAGGTTTTCGAGGGTGAAGCTGCGTGCGGGGAAGATGGCCGCGAGCTCGTCGGTGGTGACGAGGGCGCAGGCGTCAGGTGTTTCTGTGGCGGGCGACGTTGTGGCAGCGGCGGTATCGCTGGCGGCCGTCTTTTCTCCCTGGGGCGCCGGCGCAGGGTTTCCGCACGCCGCGAGGCCGAGGATGATTGCTGCGCATGCTCCGATCCGTGCCTGCATCGATCTTCTCCGTTCATGCCGTTAACTGCCGGATGGGAACGTAGGGGTTCTCGTGGTTCATTGAAACCCCGTGGTTGACCCGCAGGGGCGCGGTTTTCCTGGGTTCGATGCGCTGGCCGCTGTGACGATTGCCACAAAAGACGCATGTGCGGGCTGGCCGTCATGGGTTATGTCGCACACTGAGCAAAGACGGGCGCGAGAGACAGCGGGCGTGGCAGGCGAGCGTGACGAGGAAGCCAGGTTTCGCGCCGACATGGAAGCGAACCTGACGCGGAACTACCTGAGCCAGCTTGCGCACGGCATGCTGGCGATGACGGGGTTTCGCCTTGTCAATGCGCCGACCTTTGTGCCGGCCTATCTGTTCCTGCTTTCGGGTTCGGCGTCGACTGTCGGGCTTGTCCTTGCCATGCAGCATCTGGGTGCGTTCTTCAGCAGCGTCTTCGGGGCCACAGCGATCGAGCACCGGAAGCGGATCGTTGAGCTTGGACTGCGCTATGGCTGGATGATGCGGCTCTCGGTGCTGGGTCTGGCACTGGCCGGGTTCCTGCTGCCGCCCGGGATCGCGCTCTACGTGTTTGCGATCTTCCTGGGGCTGCTTGGCGTCTTCTCCGGCATGCAGAACGTGCTGTGGAACGTGCTGCTGACGAAGACCATTCCGCCCGACCGGCGCGGCATGCTGATTGGCTTGCGGAATTTCCTCGGCGGGGCCACGGCGTCGGCCGTTGCCTTCGTGGGTGGCAGCTACCTGGTCGAGACGAATGCGCTGGGCAATGGGTATGCCTCGACGTTCCTGCTTGCCTTCATCCTGACGGCCGCCGGGCTGTCGCTGCTTTACCTCGTGCGCGAGCCCGACGCGCCGAATGTGCGTGCGCCGGTGGGCGTGCGCGAGCGGATCGGCGACATTCCCGGCCTGCTCCGCGATCCGGGCTTTGCCGCTTATTTCTGGGCGCAGTCGCTGGCGACCCTCGGGACGCTGGCGCTGCCGTTCTACATCCTGTTCGTGGCGCGCACCCAGGGCCTGACGGGCGAGGTGATCGGCCTCCTGTCGCTGGCGCTGCTCGCGTCGCAGACGGTGGCCAATCTCGGTTGGGGTGCGCTTGCCGACCGGCTGGGGTTCAAGGCCGTGTTCGTGCCATCGCTCCTGCTATGGGCCGGTTCAACGGTCGGGCTCCTGTTCGCCCCCGACCTGAACGGCATCATTTTCAGCTTCGCGGGTATCGGCATCGGCTATGCGGGTTTTCTCATCGCTGCCCAGAACATGGTGCTTGAATTTGGCTCGCGCGAAGACCTGCCCATGCGCATCGCAATGGTTAACTCGGCGCAGTCGCTGGTGCAGGTGGTTGGCGCGATCGCCGGCGGGCATATTGCGCAGTCACTCGGTTTCGCGGAAGTGTTTGTCGCTGCGGTGCTTGCCAAGCTCGCAGCGGCAATGCTGTTGTGGTTCTATGTGGCCGAGCCGCGTCGGCGCACCGCTCGGGTGGTGCCTGGCGCAGAGGCCGGCGAGGGAGTGGACATGGCGGTTCAGGCAGACAGCCCAAATGCGCGCGCGGATGCCAGCCGGGCGGCTCAGCGCAATGGCGCTGCGCCGGCAGACCGCCGGAGATCACCGCGTTCGGCCATCGGCGTGCGGGTCGACGATATCAAGTGGGTGCTGATCGCGGCCTGGATTGCATTCTTCCTCATCGGTGCGTGGACGCAGCAGTGGACATTCTGTTTCATCCTGGCCATCGCGGTGACGGCGTTCGCGGTGGCGCGCCTGGGCTTCGTCAGGAGCCTGCCTGAGCCCCTGCCATTACCCAGCGAAAGCGTGCCGCAGGATGTGACTGCGGCTGCCGCATCGCCGCCGCCGTTGCAGGCTGGCGGGGATCTTCCGGCTGTCGACGTCATTCGCCGCCTGTCCAACCCTGCCGTGCTGACCGACCAGACGGGGCGCATCATCGTTGCCAGCGAGGCGATGGACCATCTTCTGGGTGTTGCCGAGCCGCGCAAGCACCTGGCCAGCATCATTCGTGCACCGCAGGTTTTGTCGGCGCTCGAGCTCGTGCTGGCCGGGCGGGGAGACCAGCGTGTGTCGTTCTCGCTTGTCGGCACGCCTGACCAGCTGTTCGACGCCGACCTCTCGCCGATCGAGCCTGGCGATGGCAATGTACGGGCGGTGCTTGTCACGCTGCATGACACGACGAAGGCCCAGCGTGTGGAGCAGATGCGCGCGGACTTCGTTGCCAATGCCAGCCACGAGCTGCGCACGCCGCTGGCGTCGCTGACCGGCTTCATCGATACGCTCAGGGGACATGCCAAGGATGATCCGGAGGCGCAGGAGCGCTTCCTGGCCATCATGGGCGAGCAGGCGTCACGCATGCGCCGGCTCATCGATGACCTTCTGTCGCTGAGCCGCATTGAGCTGAACGAGCATGTCCGCCCGTCGGGCAGCGTGAACCTGGGCGATGTCGTCGAGGATGCGGTGCATGCCCTGCAGCCGATGGCGGTGGCGGCCAATATCCAGCTCGACTATGTCGAGCCCGCGTCGCTACCCAATGTCGTGGGCGACAAGGACGAGCTTTACCAGGTCGTGCAGAACCTGATCGACAATGCGATCAAGTATGGACGCCCCCACACGGCGGTCATGGTGCAACTGGGAACGCGCCGCGCGGGCCCCGGCGAGCCGGGGCCGTCACCGGCCGTGGTGCTGTCGGTCAAGGACCATGGCGAAGGCATTGCGCGCGAGCATATTCCCCGCCTGACCGAGCGCTTCTACCGCGTCGACGTCAAGCGCAGCCGGGCCATCGGTGGAACGGGGCTTGGGCTTGCCATCGTGAAGCACATCGTCAACCGGCATCGGGGGCGGTTGGTGATCGAGAGCCAGGTGGACGAGGGCTCAACCTTCAATGTCCATCTTCCGCTTGCCACCGTTGCCGGTGGCGGAGAGGCGCCGCGGCAGGGCCTGATCGCGTCATCATAAAAACTTCACTGATTTGTCACATAAGCTCCCAACGCCTATCCTATTCGTCTGCGCGTTGTGACGGGGCGGGTGACACAGATCGTCGGCGCGCGCCTTCTGTCATAGCGAGGACCCATGGCTGAACACATCGTCAAGTCTTTCCACGACCAGCTTGAAGCGCTGGCCACTGCCATCGAGCAGATGGGCGGGTTGTGTGAAACGCAGCTGACCGATGCGATCGAGGCCATGGCCCGGCGTGACCTGGGGCTTGCCGAGAAGATCGTCGAGCTGGACGCGCGGATCGATGCCCTGGAAGCCCAGATCGAGCTGCAGGCGATCAGGTTGCTGGCGCTGCGCCAGCCGCTGGCGTCCGACCTGCGCGAGACGCTGGGGGCGCTCAAGATCTCGGTCGACCTCGAGCGGATCGGCGACCTTGCCAAGAACGTCGCGAAGCGCGCGATCGTGGTCTCGCGAGAGGTCACGGACCAGAACCTCGTGCAGGGGCTCGTGCGGATGGGGCGCCTGTCGCTCACGCAGCTCAAGAACGTCCTTGATGCCTATGCGCGGCGCGACGTGAATGCGGCGATGACAGTTTGGCGCTGCGATGACGAGATCGACGAGATCTACAATTCGCTGTTCCGCGAGCTGCTGACCTACATGATGGAAGACCCGAAGAAGATCGGGCCTTCGACGCATCTTCTGTTCATTGCGAAAAATTTCGAGCGGATCGGCGACCACGCGACCAATATTGCCGAGACCATCAGCTACATCGTCACCGGGTCAAAGATGACGGATCCGCGACCCAAGAGTGACACGACCTCAACCACGACGGTTGGCGCGCCTGGCGCCGACTAGCAGCTTTACGGAACTGATTCATGAGCGGCGCGAACAAGCCTCTTGTCCTGATTGTCGAGGATGATCCGTCGCTCTCGACGCTGCTGCGCTACAACATCGAGAAGGAAGGGTTCAGGGTCGGCGAGGCCCATGACGGGGAGGAGGCGCTGCTGCAGGTGCAGGAGGCGCAGCCTGACCTTGTCGTGCTCGACTGGATGCTGCCGAAGGTGTCGGGGATAGAGGTGTGCCGCCGGCTCAGGGCGCGGGTCGAGACGAAGAACCTTCCCGTCATCATGCTGACTGCGCGGGGCGAGGATGCCGATCGCGTGCGCGGCCTGGACACTGGGGCCGACGACTACCTGACCAAGCCCTTCTCGATGACCGAGCTTCTTGCGCGGATCCGCGCCGTGCTGCGGCGCATCCGTCCGGCGCTGGCCGAGGACGTGGTTTCCCATGGCGACATATCGATTGATCGCAGTTCCCATCGCGTGCGGCGGGCGGGCCGGGACATTCACCTCGGTCCTACGGAGTACAAGCTCCTCGACCATTTCCTGTCCTATCCCGGGCGCGTGTTCAGCCGCGAGCAGCTGCTCGATGCGGTGTGGGGCAGCGGTGTTTATGTGGATGCGCGCACGGTTGATGTCCATATCGGTCGCCTGCGCAAGGCGCTGACCGAGCCCGGCGAGGCCGATCCGATCCGAACGGTGCGGTCGGCGGGCTATGCGCTCGACACGACGCCCGGCAGCTAGCTTCTCGTCCCGACATTCACGCAAATGAAAACGGGGAGGTGAAAACCTCCCCGCTGGACATTCATCTTGTTGGCCGAGCGCTAGCTACGGATAAGATAGCGCTTGAACTCCCGCTCCCGGTCTCGCTCCCGCCGGCTTTGGGCGGGTTGAAAGGCTTTGACACAGTGCGCATCACAATACGGCGAGCCCGCCTTTGGTGGATGTCCGCAGAAATGGAATTCTGCTGTCGAAGGGTCGCCGATCGGCCACTTGCACATGCGATCGTTGATGGTCAGCACGGTCGTCTTGCGGCCCTGATCGTCGATGAGTGGTGCCTTTTCGACGATGGGCTGCTGGACAACCGGCGCCGGGCGGGGGCGAACCTGGCGCCGCTGCACTGCGACGCGCGGACGCTCCGTGCGGGCAGGCGTGGCGCGTCCCGCGAGGCCAAGACGGTGAACTTTTCCGATGACTGCGTTGCGCGTGACCCCACCGAGTTGGCGGGCGATCTGGCTGGCGCTTAGTCCGTCCGACCAGAGCTGTTTGAGCTGTTCTACACGCTCATCCGTCCAACTCATCCGGTACTCCCTTGCTTGGACAGTATGGTTAAGGCCCATCCATAGTATGCTTCTGCGCTTCCCCTACAAGATGATACAGTGCGTCCGATATGTAGTTGTTGGGGATAGTTGTCATTCAACCACAATGGTTAATTTCACTTAACCGGATTGTGTTGACCCGTTGCGCGCAATGGCCATGCTGCGGCGCAAGACCGTTTGCCCTAGGATGCCCGGCCTTGAAACCAGCCAAATCCGTGAGGACCACGTGATAACGCCCGTCTTGCCAACCTATGCCCGTGCGCCGATCGCCCTTGAAAGGGGCGAGGGGGCCCATGTCGTGGACACGCAGGGTCGGCGCTATCTCGATTTCGGCTCCGGGATCGCCGTTAATGCCCTGGGTCATGCCCATCCCGTGCTTGTGAAGGTGCTGACCGAGCAGGCGCAGAAGCTCTGGCATACCTCGAACCTCTACCGCGTGCCTGCGCAGGAGCGCCTGGCCGAGCGGCTGGTGGAGCTGACATTTGCCGACACGGTTTTCTTCTCGAACTCGGGCGCGGAGGCGCTGGAATGCGCGATCAAGATGACGCGCAAGTACCATGCCCATCTGGGTGCGCCGCAGCGCTATCGGCTGATCACCTTCGAGGGCGCCTTTCACGGGCGCACGCTGGCGACGATCGCGGCGGGCGGGCAGAAGAAATACCTCGATGGCTTCGGACCGAAGGTGGACGGGTTCGACCAGGTTGAGTTCTGCGACCTTGATGCCGTTCGCAAGGCGATCGGGCCCGAGACTGCGGGCGTCCTGATCGAGCCCATCCAGGGCGAAGGCGGCGTGCGGGTGGTGGAGCCCCAGAAGATGCGGGCCCTGCGCGAGATCTGTGACGCCAACGGGCTGCTCTTCATCCTCGACGAGGTTCAGTCGGGCATGGGGCGCACAGGCAAGCTGTTTGCACATGAATGGTCCGGCATCACGCCCGACATCATGGCGGTGTCCAAGGCGCTGGGTGGCGGGT
>JBILGJ010000138.1:0-7095 GCA_044351125.1 Micropepsaceae bacterium | reverse complement strand
GAAGCGCTGATCGCCTATTCCTGCGACAAGAATTTCGGCGTCTACCGCGAGCGTGTTGGTGCGCTTTACGTGGTCGCCCGGTCGTCGTCGGCGGCGGCGACCGTGCACTCGAACCTTGTTTCGCTTGCGCGGGCCAACTGGTCGATGCCGTCGGACCATGGCGCGGCCGTTGTCCGGCACGTGCTTGAAACGCCCGCGCTGACGCGGCTGTGGCGCGAGGAGCTTGACGAGATGCGCGCCCGCGTCGCCGACAATCGCCGTCAGCTTGCGGCCATCGATCCGCGCTTTGGCTTTGTCGGCCAGCAGGAGGGCATGTTCAGCATGCTGCATCTCGAGTCTGCGGCGATCCAGAAGCTCAAGGTCGAGCATGGCGTCTATATGGCGAGCTCGGGCCGCATCAATGTGGCGGGCTTCTGTGGCGACGACATCCCGCGGTTTGCGAAGGCGGTGGCGGCGGTGGTGGGGTAACTGCCCCGCGTCTCCAATTCTTTCCAACTATCGTTCGTCATGGCCGGGTGCGCGGCAGCGCAACCCGGCTACCCAGAGTATCCCCAGTGTTGCTGAAGGGTGCGCGGCAGGGATGAGGGTGTCCATGATCCCTGGGTGGCCGGTACGCACTGCCGTGCGACCGGCCATGACGGAGTGTTTGAAGCGTTAAGGGGACACTTTCCTGAACACTTCCTCGAACGCCGCCTTCAGGGCCAAGTCCACGTCATGCATGGTTGCGGTCAGGCCGAGGTCCGAGAGGCTGGTGACGCCGTGGGCGGCGATGCCGCAGGGCACGATGCCGGTGAAATGCGTGAGGTCGGGGTCGACGTTCAGCGACACGCCGTGGAACGAGATGCCCTTGCGGACACGGATGCCCAGGGCTGCGATCTTGTCTTCGCGGCCGCCGGGTCTTGCAATCCAGATCCCGACGCGGCCCTCGCGCCGTTCGCCGCGCAGGTTGAAGCGCGCGAGCGTGCGGATCAGCCATTCCTCGAGGTCGTGCACGAAGCGGCGGACATCGTTGTTGCGCCGGCGCAGGTCAAGCATGACATAGCCCACGCGCTGGCCGGGCCCGTGATAGGTGTACTGGCCGCCGCGGCCTGTCGGGTAGACCGGAAAGCGGTCGGGGGCGATGAGGTCTTCCTGCCTTGCGCTTGTGCCGGCGGTATAGAGGGGCGGATGCTCGAGGAGCCACACGGCCTGGGGGGCCCGGCCGGCGTGGATCTCTTCGACGCGCCGGGCCATGAAAGCTTCCGCGTCGGGATAATCGACGGGCGCGTCGCTGATCTTCCACTCTATCGTTTCCGGCGTCTTAACGATCACGTAAGGCTCGGGTCCTATGGTTGGGGGACAAAAGATCGGGATTGATCCATGAGTTCTTCCGTCGACAAAGTGAAGGTAGATATTTCAGTTGTCGTGGGGCGTGCAAAGCTTCCCATGCAGCAATTGCTGCGGATGGGCCGTGGTGCGGTCATCGAACTCGAAGCCCGCCAGCAGGACGAGGTTCTCATCCTTGCCAATGACAAGCCTGTCGCCCGGGGTGAAATTTTCGTCGATGGCGAAAACATCGGCGTCACTGTCACCCGCATGTTGAGTGGCAATTCCGAATAACACATGTAATGCTGTGATATAATAAATTAAACGATTCAGCTTGCAAAATAAAAAAAACCCCTTTATCTGGCCGTGAAAGCTGATCAAAGGGGGAGCGGCGCATGTTGCCCGTGGCGCTGGACATCAAGCACCAGAAGATTGTGGTGGTCGCTCGCGGGCGACCCGGACAACAGCGCTACGAACTGGTGCATGCATCGGGCTGCGAGCGCATCGTTCTTTATGCCGACGAGCATTGGGCCTGCCAGACGGAGGCGCTGCTTTATCAGCGCCTGCCAGAGCCGGAAGAATTGGCGGGCGCTCGTGTTGTCTTCATCGCTGGGTTCGAACGCGAGATTGCCGAACCGCTGGCCGCTGCGGCGCGCGCCATGGGCGCGCTTGTCAATGTCGAGGACGTGATCGACCTCTGTGACTTCCATGTCCCCGCCATTGTCAGGCGGGGTGATCTGCTGATTTCGGTGTCGACCGGCGGGCGCGCGCCCGGACTTGCGCAACGTCTGCGGGCTCATCTGGCCTCGCTGTTTGGCGAGGAGTGGGAAACGCGCGTGCGGCGCCTTGGAGATGCGCGCGCCCAGTGGCGCAACGAAGGCGTTGCCAAGGACGAGGTCGCGCGGCGTGCGTCGGAAATGATTTCGCGTGAGGCCTGGCTTCCCGAGCGCGGGGCGCCATGACAAGGGCTGCCATGTCGCGCGTTCCAGATCCTGGGGGGCTGCTCGCCGGGATCGAGTCGCGTGCAGCGGGGCTGGACGCGGTTGGCTTGCTGAGGCTTGCGATCCTCGAGCTTTTCCCCGGTCGCATTGCGTGCGTCTCGTCGTTTGGTGCGGAGTCGGCGGTGCTGCTGCATCTGATGGCAAGCGTTGATCCGGCGGTGCCGGTGATCTTCCTCAATACAGGCAAGCTTTTTGGCGAAACGCTCCGCTATCGGGACCGCCTGCAGGAGGCGATCGGCCTGCAGGATGTGCGCGCGATCGGGCCTGATGCAGCGGCCGTGCGGGCGAAGGATCCGGATGGTGTCCTGTGGCGGTCGGATCCGGATGCGTGCTGTGCGATGCGCAAGGTGGATGCCGTGCAGCGGGCGCTTGCGGGGTTCGAGGCGGAAATCACGGGCCGCAAGCGGTTCCAGACAGTGACGCGCGGGCGGCTTGGGCCTGTCGAGTTCAACGGGACGCGCTTCGTCATCAATCCGCTTTGGAACTGGACGCTTGACGACCTGCGGCATCACATCGAGGCCCACGCCCTGCCGCGCCATCCGCTGGTCGAGGACGGTTTCGTCTCGATCGGCTGCATGCCCTGCACAGCGCGCGTCGCACCCGGAGGCGATTATCGGTCGGGCCGCTGGGTTGGCACCGGCAAGGACGAATGCGGCATCCACGCGAATGTGGACGGCGACGGGATCTAGCTGCGCGCGGCCTCCATCCTTGGTGCTGCGACAGCGGCGTGACGGATCGG
This sequence comes from Micropepsaceae bacterium, assembly GCA_044351125.1. Taxonomy (GTDB): domain Bacteria; phylum Pseudomonadota; class Alphaproteobacteria; order Micropepsales; family Micropepsaceae; genus SZUA-430. The sequence goes on along the minus strand of JBILGJ010000138.1, from coordinate 4,050 downwards.
GGCGCTTGATGGGGCGGCGGTAGCGGCGTATGGGAGGGGCTCTCGAGCAGGAGGGTCGACCATGGCTGCAGACGACATTTACATCGCCGGGATGGCGCGCACGCCGATCGGCGGATTCCAGGGCGAGCTGTCGCCCCTCTCGGCGCCGCAACTGGGGGCGCAGGCGATCAAGGGCGCTCTGGCGCAGGCGAGCCTCGATGCCGCGCAGGTTGGCGAGGTCTACATGGGTTGCGTTCTGCCGGCGGCCGTGGGGCAGGCGCCGGCGCGCCAGGCCTCGATCCATGGTGGGGTTCCCCAGTCGGTGCCATGCACCACGGTCAGCAAGGTGTGCGGTTCAGGCATGAAGGCGCTGATGCTGGCGGCAGACCAGCTCCGGGGCGGGTCCATCGGTGTTGCGCTTGCGGGTGGCATGGAGTCGATGACGAATGCGCCGTATCTGCTGCCGAAGGCGCGGGGCGGTTTCAGGCTGGGGCATGGCGAGGTCAAGGACCACATGTTCCTGGACGGGCTTGAAGATGCCTATGAGGGTCGCCTGATGGGGACCTATGCCGAGGATGCCGCCCGGCACTTCCAGTTCACGCGGGTCGAGCAGGACAATTATGCCATTGCCTCGCTCACGCGGTCGCAGGCGGCACAGGCGAGCGGGGCCTTCTCTGCCGAGATTGCGCCTGTCGTGGTGCAGGGGCGTTCGGGCGCGTCCACGATTGCCGTGGACGAACAACCCCGCAAGGCCGACGCGGCCAAGATCCCGACACTGAAGCCCGCCTTTGCGAAGGACGGAACGGTGACGGCTGCCAATTCCTCGTCGATTTCGGACGGTGCTGCGGCGCTGGTGCTGGCGCGCGGTGATGCTGCCCAACGCCTGGGCCTGCCTATCAAGGCGCGCATCGTGGCGCAGGCGAGCCACGCGGCCGAGCCACGCTGGTTCACGACAGCGCCCGTGGGTGCCATCCAGAAGGTTCTGGACCAGGCGGGCTGGAAGGCCTCGGATGTGGGGCTCTACGAGATCAACGAGGCGTTTGCCGTCGTTGCGATGATTGCCATGCGCGAGCTGGGTCTGGCGCATGAAGTGGTCAACGTGAACGGCGGGGCTTGCGCGCTGGGACACCCGATCGGGGCCTCGGGCGCGCGCATCGTCGTGACCCTGGTCAACGCAATGCATAATCGCGGGATCAGGCGGGGTGTGGCATCGCTGTGCATTGGCGGGGGCGAGGCCACGGCCATGGCTGTCGAGCTCGTGAACTGAGTTATCCACCGGGTCGGCCGGCATGCGTTGCGGTTGAGGACAGGTTGCGGGCAGGGGCGGCTTTCGCGCGCTCCTTGGTGTCCTAGGGCGGGCTGTCTGGCTAGCCTCGTCGTGTATTGATTCGACAGCAGAGCCGAATGGCCGCGTCGCCTCATGCACAAGAACAAGCAACCGTGGGGTTCTCATGACCAAGACTAAGCTTCTGGCGTCGGCCGGATTTGGATTGTTGATCGCCTTCGCCGCGCCGGCGCAGGCCAGTGGCCCGTGGACGGGCGTCTACCTGGGTGGCCATGCGGGCGGGATCTGGGGTGATGTCGCGTCCAGCAAGACCGGCGAGGCCGGCGGTGGCCTTGCCTTCGACACATCGCCGGTGGGCACCCCGCTTGCCTTTGGCCCGGACGGCGTCGTTGGCGGCGCGCAGGTTGGCTATCTCTACCAGTTTTCTGATTTCGTCGTGGGCATCGAGGTCTCGGGATCCTATTCCGACCTGGACGAGACGCGCGTTGATGCCGTCGACACGGACAATGTGCGCACGCTGAACTCGGACTGGAATGCGGCGGCGACACTCAGGGCCGGCTATGCCTTCGGCAATTCGCTGGCGTATGTGAAGGGTGGTGGCGCCCTTGTGCGCATCGATCATGCGCTGGTCGATACCGTTCCGGTTGCCGGGTCCTATGCCACGAGCGAGGACCATGAGGGCTGGACGGCTGGCGTGGGCTTCGAGCAGATGCTTGCCGGAGGCATGTCGCTGGCGCTCGAGTATGACTATTACGACTTTGGATCCGTCGACCATGTGGCGACACAGGCGGGTGCATCGGTCACGCGTTCATTCGATCCGGAGCTGCATACGGTGACGGCGCGCCTGAACTGGCACTTCAATCCGTAAGCATTTATTCCTTCTGTCTGGCCCTGCAGCGTTGCTGCGGGGCCGGCTTGTTCAGATCCGTGCGCGCTTGAACAGGCTGACGCCGCGCATGAGGATCATCAGGATCAGTCCGCCGATCCATGCCAGAAGGCCGATGATCTGGCCGGCGACCCATTCCATGATGCGGAACGACGTCTTGAACGAGCGCAGGGCGATCTTGCCCGTGAGCTCCATGATGCCGCGTGACTTGAGCCCGAAGCGCTTTGTCATGTCTGAGACGTCGTCGAGGTTTTCTCCGGTCTTGACGAACTTCATGAGGCGGACGGTTTCGGCCGGTCCGACACGGTTGCTGATCTCGCCCATGCGCGAGAGGACGGGCATCAGCCGGGCTGCCCTGACATTGCGGCCGTAATCGCCTATCACGCGCTGGGTGCGTGTCAGGTCGGTGAGGTCGACGCCGCTGATTGTCCGTCGCAGGAGCGGCATGTTCACGGCGTCGGAGGTCAGGCGCGTGAGAGAGGTTGCGAACTCCGATGTCAGCCGCCCGGTGCGGCGTGCGGCCTTGACGAGCGATATGCCTGCCTTGGCGATGATGCCACCGCCACCCGTGGCGATCGTGGCGGCGGTCACGCCGACGCCGACGACCGAAAGGCCGAGGATCAGTTCAGAGTATTCCTCGCCGGCGAGCATGCGCCCGCCTTCGAGCGCGATATCGCGCAGGTCGCCGATTACGGTGAGGTCCGACGTGACGGCGCCTGCGAGGCCGGCGGTGGATTCGCCTGTGCCGGTCACGAAGCCTTCGCTGAACTGGTAGGTGTTGCGGACCACGGTTGCCGAGAGTTCGTGCGCGTCCTTGAGGCGGGCGAGCGTGCTTTCGGGCAGTTGATAGTCAAGGAACCGCGCGATCTCGACATACATGTCGGCTTCCTCGATGTCGTCGCGCTCGAGTGCGTCGAGGATGAGACCGTTCACGCGTGCCGGGGTTGCGCTTGTGATGAGGTCGGCCTTCACCGCCTTTTCGAGCGGGATGGCGTAGCCGTAGTCCGAGACCCAGGCCAGCGCGAGTGCGATGCCGGTCAGGAACAGGAGGACAAAACCGAGGCGGGCGATCATGGGCGTGCCTTCGAAAACTTTGCCCAGTGTCGCATGAAGACGCAGGGCAGGGAACTTGGTTGCATGACGCATCCATCAGTGATGGTCCCTGCGTCACGTCAGGTTCGCCCATGGCAAGAAAAACGGCGGAACTTTCGTCCCGCCGTTGAATGCCCATGCCTGAAAAGGCGGTGTGCTAGTCGAGGTCGACGTTCACGCGCCGGTTTTGGGGTTCCTTGACCCCGTCGCCGGTCTGGATCAACAACTGGCCTTCGCCATAGCCCGTGGCGCGAATGGCGCCGTCGGGTACGCCCTTGCCCACGAGGTTGAGGCGAGCCGCGTTTGCGCGGCATTCCGAAAGCTTCTGGTTCGATGCCACCGAGCCCACCGTGTCGGTATGGCCCGAGATGCGGACGGTCACGGCGCCAAGCTGGCGCGCGGCGTTGGCGGCTTCGGACAGCACATTGTCGGCGCTGGCCGTAATGTTGCACTTGTTGAAGCCGAAGAAGACGATGAACTGACGGGGCACCTGCGGCGGCGGTGGGGGCGGCGGCGCTTCGACCTGCATCAGCGGGGCTTCGCCCGGTCGGCTGCCAAAGCGGAAACCGAGGGAGAGCGTGTGGCTCTTGAAGTCCTCGAGGCTGACCGTGGCGAGAGATGGCGCTGCCGTGTTCTCGTCGACGAGGTTCATGGCCCGGACATAGAGGAAGCGATAGTTCAACGACATGTCGAGCCAGTCATTGACCGGTACGCTGAGTCCGGCGATGCCCTGGAAGGCCAGCGACACGTCATCCCCGTCGAAGTCCGACGCAAGGCCGGTTGAATCGAGGCGGCTGTGAACCGCGCC
>JBILGJ010000137.1:0-7124 GCA_044351125.1 Micropepsaceae bacterium | reverse complement strand
GCTTCTGACGCGAACCCCTGTTTCAAATCTCACGCCGGGCAGTGTTTGCACATAGGCGCGCATGACGTATTCAAGGGTTGTGCGGCGCGAGAACAGAAATGCCAATTGCTCATCACCGGCCTGCCCGGCATATGCGCTGCGCAGCTGTGGCGGCAGGCTTTCCTCGAAGCCAACCTCGCGTGCGCCGGCCTCGAGCAGCATGGCGTGCAGGCGCGGATGCCGCGCGCGGATCAGAGAAACGAGGCAGCCGAGGAACACATGAGAGTGGCGCAATTGCGTGACACCCTTGCGCTCCCATTTCTCGAAGGCGGTTTCGGCATCGGTTGAAGGCGGAGGGTCACGATCGAGGAGCGTGATGCGCCGGCCCTCCCGGGCCAGTGCCATGGCCGAGCCGAGGCCGGCGATGCCTGCGCCCACGATCACTATGTTGTCGGACATGTTCCGGAGGGTCCCTGGTTGCGGCGATGCCAAGCATGTCCAGATCTAAACGAAAGTTTCCTGATGTCGAGATGTGGATCTGGCCACGTCTGTCCAGCGGGGGCCGGGATTTCGTGTTGTGGTTGGCAGGACGCTCTGGTTGCCGTAGCGTTCGACAGGGTGTGCCGCGGGTTCAAGGCCGGCTGGCGGGTTGACGAAGCACGGCGACGGCCAGCAGCAACCAGCCCAGCATGAAGCTAATTCCTCCTGCCGGGATGAGGGGGCGGACGGCTTCAATGCCAAGCAGCCGGCTGGCGTAGATCCCTCCCGGGAACAGAAGGATGCCTGCGACGAAGGCTGTTCCGGCCAGCGCTTTCAGTTTCGCGTTGCCGACGTCAGGGGACAGCACACCGAGCAACAGCAGCGCAAGGGCGTGCACAATATGCAGTTCGCGTGCTGTATCGAGAACCTGTCGGCCCGTGGGCACGAATTCACCGGGGGTTGCATGGCCTGAGGCGGCCGCGATTGCAAGCGCGAGCAGCATGCAGACGCTGCCTGTGACAAGCCAGAAGCGGTTCATGTTTGTACCTTTTCATGATGCTGTCTTTGTACCACTATCGGCCCTGCATGAAAGCCCATGGGCGTGCCGAAGCCCGCTTTCCCGAGGAGGATGCCTGCATGCTCAGCAAGGCCGATGACTATCCCATTCACCAGACGGCTGAGCCGATTGCCTATGCCGGCACGGACCGGAATTTCTATGACCGGTACTTTTTCAACGGCTATTCGCCGGACGGTTCAGTGTTCTTTGCGGCGGCGCTGGGTGTCTATCCGGCCCTCAATGTCATGGACGGTGCATTCTGCGTCGTTGTCGATGGCGTGCAGCACAATCTGCGTGTCTCGCGCATCCTGCACATGGAGCGCATGGACACGCGTGTGGGGCCGCTGAGCATCGGCGTTCTCGAGCCCTTGCGCAGCCTTCGTGTCCAGGTCGACAGGAACGAGCACGGGATCGCAGCCGACCTTGTCTTCACGTCGCGCGCCGAACCGATCGAGGAGCCCCGCTTCACCTATCGCATTGGCCCGCGAACGGTCATGGACTACACGCGGCTTACCCAGAATGGGTCTTATGCGGGCTGGATCGAGGTGAAAGGGCGACGGGTCGAGATCGATGCGCGGTTCGTGGGAACGCGCGACCGGTCGTGGGGGGTAAGGCCTGTCGGCCAGAGCGACCCTCAACCCACTGCGCCTGCGCGTGCGCCCCAGTTCTACTGGCTGTGGGCGCCGATGAACTTCGAGGATCGCATCACGCTCTATCACAACAATGCGGATGAAACGGGTCGGCCCTGGAACACACACGCCGTCATGGCGCCGACGGGTGCGGGGACGGCGGTCCACATGCAGGATTGCGGCTCTGGGATTGTCTACCGCCCCGGAACGCGCCATGCAGCGTCTGCGCGCATACGGATGACAGACGGGCATTCCCAGGCTTACACGATCGAACTCACGCCGCAATGGAACTTCTTCATGAGCGGACTGGGCTACACGCATCCGGAATGGGGCCATGGGCGACTGCACGGAGAGCTGCGCGTTGCGAGCGACAGCTATGCGACCGCGAGTGTAAACACGTCAGATTTTCAGTTCCTGCATGTCCAGGCCTTTTCGAAGGCCATCCTGCGCGGACCGAACGGCCTGGTGCGCGAGGGTTGCGGGGTTCTTGAACAGCTTGTCATCGGCGCCCACGCGCCAAGCGGTTTCAAGAGCCTCATGGACATGGCGACGTAATCGCGGCGAGGCCATCATGGATATCGAGCAACGCATAGTCACTTATCTCTCGCACCACTGGGCCGGGCAGGGGCGGGTGTCCGTCGTGGCGCTATCGCGCATCCACGGTGGCGCCAGCCGGGAAACGTTTCGTGTCCGCGTGCGGCTTGGGGAGGGGCCCGAGCGTGGGTTGATCTTCCGCCGGGACCCGGTTTCGACACTGATCGAGACTGAGCGGGAGATCGAGTTCGCGGCCTACAGGAGCTTTCAGGACAGCGATGTTCCGGTTCCGCGGGCCCTGTTCCTCGAGCGAGGTACGGAGTGGCTGGACCGCCCCTTCTTCGTGATGGAAGAGGTCGAGAGTTGCAGTGCCGGATCGATCCTTGCCGGTGATCCGTATGGCGCGCACCGCAGGCGCGTCGGGGAGCAATTCCAAGCGATACTCGCTCGTATCGCTACCAAGGATGTGCATGCGACGCCCCTTGCCGCCCACGTTCAGATACCCGCTGCAGACGATGCCTGGCGGGTGGAGCTCTCGAAGTGGGAGCAGGTGATCGACGAGGATGAGCTTGAGCCGCAGCCCATCGCGCGCGCGGTCATCCGGTACCTGCGGGCAAACCCGCCACCACCAGCGCAGCGGCTTTCCGTGGTCCACGGTGACTACAGGACCGGCAATTTCCTGTTCGATACGACTGGCACGATCAGGGCCATCCTGGACTGGGAAATGGCCCATATTGGTGATCCTCTGGAAGACCTCGCCTGGGCGCTTGACCCGCTCTGGTCTTCAGACCGGGAGAACCCCGGTGGCATGCTCCCGCGGGCCGAGGCGATCGCCATCTGGGAGAAAAGCAGTGGTCTTGTGGCGGACCCGCGTGCCCTTCGGTGGTGGACGATGTTTGCATCGCTGAAAGGTCTGGCCATCTGGATTTCGTCAGCAAAGGAATTCCAGGCCGGTACCAATATCGACCCCGTGATGGCGTTTTCGGGGCTCTACTGCCTGCCGTTCCACAACAAGCGCCTTGCCGATCTTCTTGCTGAAGCCAAGGGTTTGATTCCATGAAACCGTCACCGGAACTTGTCCTCAATCACGCCTTCGCCAAGATCGCCATGGAAATGGGGCCGGCGTTACCTCCAGGGTATGGGCAGGGGTCTGCGACCACTACCGGGGTCTTGCTGCTGATGGTGGCCCAGGAATTCAACCGTGCTGCGGCAATCCGCCATGCAGAGAACGACGATATGCGTTCACTGTTTGCCCAGGTGTCCGGGCGAATACCGGGCCCTCTGTCGGATACACTGCGCGTTGCCGCAGGAGGACAGGATAAGGACCTAACGGTGTCTGCCCTGGACGCTACGAATGCGGCCCTCAAGAAGGTGCTGGTGGAACTGCATTCGGCGGCGGAGGCCAGGGGAGACCGGGACCTCGACCACCAGATCGTGCGACTGATGCAGGGCTGGGCTGTCAAGCGGCAGGTGCTGCTGCCTGCAATGTAGGCACTGGCGGATTGCGACGATAGGTTTGGTGCGGTCCGGGGGCATAGTGCCTAAGACTGGGAACCGCAAGCCGAGCTGCCAGACCCCTCCATGAAGTTCCCGCGCCTCCCCGTTCTGCCCGCTTCAGCGGCACGCTTCGTTCCCTTATACATGGGGCTCAACTTCATCGGTGGCGTTCATCTCCCATTCTTTCCAGCGTGGCTGGAAAACCGTGGGCTTTCACCCGAGGCCATCGGGCTGCTGATGATGTTCATGGGGCTGGTGCGGGTCGTTACCGGCCCGCTGCTCGGTTTTACAGCAGATGCCTTCGCGGCGCGTCGGCAGGCGGTTATTGTCCTCATGGCGATGACGCTCGTCTCCTACATAGGCTACGCGCTCTTGCCCAGTATCGCCTTTGTCGTCCTGTTCTCGCTAACAGCGAGCATTGCATTCTCTGCCGTCGGTCCCTTGCTTGAGGGTGTGACGCTGAAGACGGCTCTCTCGGAGCGGTTCGATTATGGACATGTCCGTTCGTTTGGCTCTGCCGCATTCATTGTCATGAACTTTGGAAGTGGCCTCTACCTCGCCACTTACGGGATTGACGAATTCCTGCCGCTGCTGATCGGTTCGTCCATTTTTGCCTTCATGGCCTCGCTTGTCCTGCCCCGCGAGGATGTTTCCATTAAACCCATGCGCCGCGGCGTGGTCTGGCGTGACGCGCTTGGGCTTGTCCGGCAGCCGGCCTTTCTGCTTTTCCTGCTTGCTGGCGGGCTCGCACAGTCGTGTCACGCCTTTTACTATGGCTTCGGAACGCTCAACTGGAAGGCGCTTGGGTACAGTGCGGATCTTATCGGATTGCTGTGGGCGCTTGGCGTCATCGCCGAGATCGTCCTGTTCAGTTTTTCCGACAGGGTGGTAGCCTGGCTTGGTCCGGTCCGATTGATTGTGGCCGGCGCCCTGGCAGGGCTGCTGCGATGGTCCGTGCTTGCGCTGTCGCCGCCGCTTGAGGTGCTGCTTCCCCTGCAGCTTCTGCACGCCGGCACGTTCGGGGCGGTGCATCTGGGCGCCATTCATTTCATTGCCCGTGCCGTGCCCCCCCATCTTGTGGGTACGGCCCAGAGCATCCATGCGGCAGTAACCATTGGCGTGTTCATGGCATTGGGACAGTTTGCATCCGGTCACCTTTTTGCGGTCTTCGGTGCTGCGGGTTATCTCTTGATGTCCGTGTTCAGTGCGACGGCGCTGGCTGCAGCTCTTCTCCTTGACCGCATGTGGACCGGTCGCGGGCTGGAGGTAGGTCGAGGGTAGACGACTATCCCGCATTCACCTAGCATGACCGCATGATGTGGGGAGTGGTACATTGGCCTATCATCATCTAGCTGTCGTCACGCGGGACATGAAGGCTGTCGATCGGTTCTATCGCGAAGTCATGGGCTTCGACCTGAGGAAGGTCGAAGTCGCGCCCACGCCTGTTGGTGGATTTGCGAAGCACTTCTTCTATGAGATCGAGCCGGACAGGTTCATCGCATTCTGGGAGTTGCATGGTGATGCCTTTTCCCACGTCAAGGACACTGGCTTGTCGACCGCGGCAGGCCTGCCAGACTGGGTGAACCACATATCTTTCCATTCGCCGAGCCTCGAGCACCTGCGAGAACGGCGCGATGTGTGGCTTGCCGGGGGGTATGACGTCATGGAGATTGACCATAACTGGTGTCACTCGGTGTATACGCGCGATCCTAATGGAACGCTCGTCGAGTATTGCGTCACGACGGGCGTATTCACCGATGAGGACAGGCAGATTGCCCTGAAGGCAGTCACGTCAAACGACGTGCCGACTTCGCGGCCTCCGAAGTCCATCATGATCCACAAGGCCAGTGATTTCAGGAAGACGGCGACGTGAGCATGGCCGGCCTGTTTGCATTAAACGCATTGTTGACGGTCATGCTGCAGAGGGGGCGCCGTGACCGAGCCTGAAGCATCAAGGGAGGCCGTCTCGCCGGCAACCATGCTGGCGCTGGTGGAGGCGTTGTACGCGTACGCCGAGAACCCTGCTCACTGGAACGACATCGCCGCCGCGGTGGAGGCCATTGGCATACCCCTTGATCCAGCGCGCGATCCCGAAGCCCAGACCATTATCGGACACGCGGCACGGGCCTGTGCCATGATCGACCGGTTGAATGCTGGTCGTCAGGATCGGCAACCCGGTGATGGGCCTTGGGATGCTGTTTTGCTTTCGTCCGAGGGTGTCGTCCGCGGGCGTTGCGGGCGCGTTGCCGAGCGTCTGCGCCCCTTTCTACTCGGTCCCATCACGCCTGGACTGGGGCTGCAGTTCCATACAAACGCGGCCAAGGTCTTCGCTACGGCTCTCAAGGGGACCACCTCGGCGGATGAAGCCGGACTTGTTCCTTTCACGCTGGGTTCGGTTGACGAGAAGTCGGCCTGTTTCGGGGTCATCGTGCCCCGCGAGGCGTTTCCCGACGGGTTGGCAACCGCCTTCGCGCTTGGGTCTGTCTGGACTGAGCCGCTGTTTGCCGTGGTGCTGCTTTCGGCCAAGGACACGCAGTCGTCCGGCAATCTGGCGAACCGCAGCTTCGGATTGACGACGGCCGAGACGCGCCTCGCGGCCAAGCTTGTCCAGGGCATGCGTGTGGCAGATGCGGGCGCCGAACTTGGCATGACTCCCAGCACTGCCCGTTGGCACCTGAAGAACATCTTCGCGAAGACGGGAACGCGGCGTCAGGCTGATCTCCTGCGTCTGCTGTCCGATGCCTCGGCATTTCCGATGCAGATCCAGAAGGCGGCCTCGATGGCGGTGCCTGGTGTGCCGCCGCGTCGCCTCATTACGCTGAGTGACGGTCGGCTGCTTTGCTATCGTGAGTATGGGCCCGCGGCCGGATTGCCTGTGGTCTATTTCCACTTCGGTCTCTCTGCCAGCATGCTGCCGCCGGCCGCGGCTGCGTCTGTTGCGCGGCATGGTGTTCGTGTGATCGCCTTCGAGCGGCCGGGTTATGGACAGTCGGACCCACGCAAGGATTACACGTTCGAGAGCATTGCGGCGGATGTGGACCAGTTGCGCACAAAGCTTGGTCTGCGTCGCGTGGCGCTGTTCGGCGATGGATATGGCGGCGGGTTTGCCGTTGCGACGGCCCACAGGCTTGGACGGGATGTCCTGAAGCTGGCCCTCCATGGCCCCAATCTGGGTTGGGCGTCTACCAATGGCGAGAACCGAAAGGGCCTTTCCATTTTCCATAGCCAGCCCTGGCTCATACCCACGACGGCCGAGATGCTGCGCAGAGGCCTGCGCGTGCCGGTCATCCGCTCGATCCTTGGCTATCTGGAAGAAAGATCGAGGTCGGACGCAGGCCGTATCGCTGATCCTGCATTCTCGGCCTATCTGAATGCGACGATTTTCGAGGCCCTTGAGCGATCAAGTGCGGGATTGGCAGCCGAGCTGACCCTGTTTGGAAAGAATACTC
>JBILGJ010000136.1:0-7147 GCA_044351125.1 Micropepsaceae bacterium | reverse complement strand
ACGGTTCCGTGTTGCGGGATGGCCACGTCCGCCCATGTTTCGAGGCAAAAAGGGCACTTACCTGTTGGTTTATCCCCGTTTTTGGACTTCTATTTGATGGGAAGTCGCAGAGTTCCAGAATTCCAAAAAGCAAGCAGGGGATTAGCTCATGAAGAAAACACTTTTCGCGATGGGTTGCATGGTTGCAGCCAGCACGTCGCACGTAGCCTTTGCCGACGGCGAAGCTGCCGCTGAAAAGGCCAGCCCGATTTCGGTCACGCTCACGGTCACTTCGGACTACAGGTTCCGCGGCCAGAGCCAGAATGGTGGTAGCCCGGCAGCGCAGGCTTCGGTCGAGTATGCGAGCGACATCGGCGTGACGTTTGGCGCCTGGGTGTCGAACATCGACTTCAGCGACACCGGTGACAACGATGCCTACATGGAAGCCGACTTCTATGCGAGCTACGGCTTCTCGCTCGACGACGCCACGTCCGGCGCCGCGAAGGTGACCTTCTATCACTATCCGGAAAACCTCGTCGGCACGAACTATGACTATTGGGAAGGCCAGCTCGCGCTGAGCCACTCGATGGACAAGCTGACGGTGAACCTCGAGGCCAACTACAGCCCTGACTACTTCAATGGCACGGGCGCTGCTGCCGCCGTCGCCGCCGGCGTGGAGTACCCGGTTCTCGAGAAGATCTCGATGAGCGCCAATGTCGGCCACCAGTGGATCGACGACAACGCACTCTTCGGCACCGACGACTACATCTACTGGGATGTCGGGTTTGGCGTCGACCTCGGTCGCCTGCACCTCGACGCACGTTATGTGTCGACGAGCCTCGACGAAGTTGAATGCTTTGGTGGCACGGATCTCTGCGAAGGCGGGTTTGTGGCCACGGCCAGCTTCTCGATCCCGTAAGAATTTCTGGTCAATTCCGGACAGCAGGGCGGCCAGGTTTTCCTGGCCGCTTTTGTTTTGCCTGCACGCCGAGGTGCACCAGGCCCAGGATCAGCGGCGTCGTCCGCGTGAGGGGCGAGATCCCGCGCGTCCGCCGCGCGAAGCCGGCGCCCGGTCAGGCTGTGTGGCATCGTTCTCGCGCACCGGGCGCCTTCGGGCTGCGGCGTCGGCGGCGGCTTCCTCGACAGCCTCCTGTCTTGCAAAGGGATCGTCGGCGATCGCCAGTTCAGTTGCCTGCAGGCGCTTGATCTCGTCGCGGATGCGGCCGGCTTCCTCGAACTCGAGGTCGGCTGCGGCCTCTTTCATGCGCTTTTCGAGGTCGGCGATGTAGGCCTTGAGGTTGTGTCCGATCAGGTGCCCCTTGCCGCGATCTCCTGTCGCCACCGTAACATGGTCGCGCTCGTAGGGGCTCTGGATGATGTCGGCGATCGACTTGCGCACGCTCTCGGGGGTGATGCCGTTCGCCTTGTTGTATTCGTCCTGCTTGGCGCGGCGGCGTGACGTCTCGGCCATCGCGCGTTTCATCGAGTCGGTTTCGCGATCGGCATAAAGGATGACGCGGCCGTCGACATTGCGCGCCGCGCGGCCGATGGTCTGGACCAGCGATGTTTCCGAGCGCAGGAACCCTTCCTTGTCGGCGTCAAGGATCGCGACCAGCGCGCATTCAGGAATGTCGAGACCCTCGCGCAGCAGGTTGATGCCCACGAGTACGTCGAAGGCCCCTAGCCTGAGATCGCGGATGATCTCGATGCGCTCGAGCGTGTCGATGTCGGAGTGCATGTAGCGCACGCGGATCTTCTGGTCGTGCAGATATTCGGTCAGGTCCTCGGCCATCTTCTTTGTGAGGACCGTGACCAGAATGCGGTAGCCCTTTGCCGCCACTTCGCGGCACTCGGCCACGAGGTCGTCGACCTGGTGCTCGACGGGGCGGATGATCACGGGCGGATCAATCAGGCCTGTCGGCCGGATGACCTGCTCGACGAAGACGCCGCCGGTGCGCTCGAGTTCCCAGGGGCCAGGCGTTGCCGAGACGCTGACCGTCTGGGTACGCATGGCATCCCACTCCTCGAATTTGAGGGGGCGGTTGTCCATGCACGACGGCAGGCGGAAGCCGTAGTCCTGAAGCGTGAACTTGCGGCGGAAGTCGCCGCGGTACATGCCGCCGATCTGGGGGATGGTCACGTGGCTCTCGTCGGCGAACACGATGGCGTTATCGGGCAGGTACTCGAACAGGGTCGGCGGTGGCTCGCCAGGCTTGCGGCCGGTCAGCCAGCGCGAATAATTCTCGATGCCGGGGCAGGAACCGGTTGCCTCCATCATCTCGAGGTCGAGCATGGTGCGCTGCTCGATGCGCTGGGCTTCGAGCAGCTTTCCCTGGGTCGTGAATTCATCGAGGCGCTGGCGCAGCTCTTCCTTGATGCCCTTCATGGCCTGGGTCAGTGTCGGGCGCGGCGTGACGTAATGCGAATTGGCATAGACCTTGACGGCATCAAGCTCGGCCGTCTTCTGGCCGGTGAGGGGGTCGAATTCGTGGATGGCCTCGACCTCGTCGCCGAACATCGAAATCCGCCAGCCGCGGTCCTCGTAGTGGGCCGGAAACAGTTCTACCGTGTCCCCGCGTACACGGAAAGCGCCGCGCGTGAAGCTGGCCTCGTTGCGCCGGTATTGCAGGGCAACGAGGTTCGCGAGCAGCTCGTTGCGTGGCAGGTGCTTGCCCGTCTCCACGCTGAATGTCATGGCGGTGTAGGTCTCGACCGATCCGATGCCGTAGATGCACGAGACCGAAGCGACGATGATCACGTCGTCGCGCTCGAGGACCGCACGCGTCGCGGCGTGGCGCATGCGGTCGATCTGCTCGTTGATCGATGATTCCTTCTCGATATACGTGTCGGTGCGCGGCACGTAGGCCTCGGGCTGGTAGTAGTCGTAGTAGGAGACGAAGTACTCGACCGCGTTGTTGGGGAAGAAGCTCTTCATCTCGCCGTAAAGCTGCGCGGCGAGTGTCTTGTTGGGGGCGAGGATCAGGGCAGGGCGCTGGGTTGCCTCGATCACCTTGGCCATGGTGAAGGTCTTGCCCGAGCCCGTGACACCGAGCAGGACCTGGTCGCGGTCTCCCGACCCGATGCCGGCGACGAGCTCGCGGATGGCGCGCGGCTGGTCGCCCTTGGGCGTCAGCTCCGAAATGACCTCGAAGCGCCGGCCACCCTCGGATTTCTGGGGGCGGCTTGGCCGGTGGGGGATGAACATTGCGGCCGGTGCTTCGGTAACAGCAGCCGCAGCTTGTCGTGGAGGCTTTGAACTTGAGGGCATGCGCAAAAGTATAGGCCGTGCACCGGCCCTTGTCATCGCACGCTGGCCTGACGCTATGGCGTCAGTATTCGGGTGTCGGGTTCTGTGCGTCCGGGGCAGGCCATTGCGTGCCCGCATCCTGCTGTTGCTCCGAGGCTGCCGACCTGCGTGCGGCCGCACGCTGTTTCCTCTCCATGGCCTTTCGTTCGGCCTGTTGCAGCGGATAGCGGATGTCGTCGGGGGCGTAGGTCATGCCTGCCCGGTTGAAGGCTGCAGTCGGGGCTGCGTTTTCTGGAAAATAGAACGACCCAATCAGCACGGTGGCTGTTGTTGCAATGAGCAAAGCGAATGTTATCTCGCGATCCATGCCGGCATTGTCCGCAGGTCAAGAAAGCAAACCTACCGTCCTGTCAGTTAAATATTTCCCAAGGAAGTTCCCGTGTGGTCACCACCAGAAGATGACCAGACCCGCCTCAAGAAGGATCACTGTGCCAAGGAAGGACAGAAAGGCCGTCTGGGCACGGGGCTGAAGCAAGTCCCAGTCGCGTGCCTGAGCATAGGCCTGGGCGGTTTCGGCAAGGGCAAACAGGCCGAACGCCGTGGCGACGGCCGTGGGACCGGCCGTGCCCATGATGCCGATCCAGAGCAGCGCCCGGACGAGAAGGTGATTGGCCAAGTGGAGGCCGCGTTCCAGGGCGACGACCCGCCAGGCGGGGACCTTCCGCGCCTGGCCGGTGGTCTTTCCAAACCGCGCCGAGAGAATGGCTGGCAGGAGAGCCACCAGTTCGGCCAGTGCTGCGCCCAGGGCCGCCACCAGGGCCTCGACCAGTCCAGCGCTCCACAGCCAGATCACCAGAACAAAGAGGCCCAGTTCGCAGAGCGACGACCAGGCGCCCGACAGGAGGGCGGCTGCCCAGTCGCGCAGATCGGGAAGGTTGCTGCGCTGGACGTAAAGGTCAGCGGTCACCTTCAGCACGACCGCAAGGATCCATGTGCCTGCGCCGAGCAGGAGCCAGTACCAGAGTGACATGAGGCGGACTATGTCTGGCACACCCCCTCGTGTCGAGGGATGTGTCGGGCGTGGTCGTATTGCGGGCCCGACCCGGGGTGCGGGTGCATGACTGTTTCGTAATGTTCGGGCCTGTCACGGGTGGTCCGGAATCCTGCAGGGGTGAGGCGTTGGTGCCACCCCTCGCGCAGGCGGCAGGTGATAGACTTTTGCTTCAGGACACGTCGTATGCCCCCGACAATGTTCGCATCTTGTCCCGGGGCGGATGGTTGAGGACATGGTTCGGAATATTGTCATCGGATTGGTCGCGCTTGTCGCGCTGGTGGTCGGTGTCGCTTTCCTGCTTCCCGCGACGGCGCATGTCGAGCGCTCGATCACGGTCAAGGCTTCGGCAGAAGAGGTATTTGCGGTCGTCAACGATTTCACGCGCTTTCGTGAGTGGGCGGCGTGGAGCGAATCCGATCCGAAAATGACCCTCTCGCTCTCCGGGCCTCCGATGGGTGCCGGGGCGCGCCTGGCGTGGCGCAGCGAGAAGCTGGGCGAGGGAACCCTCGAGATCGTCGAGAGCTCGCCTTTCAAGGAGGTCGTTACCCGGCTTGATTTTGGTTCGTCGGGCCAGGGCCGCGGCACGATTTCACTGGTTCCAGTGGTGGGCGGGACCAAGGTGACGTGGGTGTTCGAGGCCGAGCTGGGTGCGAATCCGGTCAGGCGCTATATGGGACTGATGATGGACACGTGGGTTGGCGCCGATTACGAGCGCAGCCTTGCGCGGCTGAAGTCACTTGTCGAGCCGCTCGCCGAGGCGAATGCTCCCGAGGAACTGTCGGATGCCATCAGTGCCGGCCTTGCGCCCGACACGCTGACCCCGCCGGATGCCGATCCGACCAAGGGGCCGGAGATTGTCACTGTTGAAGCCAAGACAGTCATCCGTACCCGAGGCACTGCACCGCTGGCTGATGATACCGCGCTGTCGGGCGCGCTGGGCGATGCGTACAACAAGATCCTGTCTTTCGCAGAGCAGAATGGCCTCGAAGTTGGCGGTGGTGCGCCGCAGGCCGTGACGCTTTCAAATGAAAACGGGGTCTGGGACTTCGAGGCGGCGATGCCGCTTGCGGCAATGCCCGAGGGCGAGCTTGTCGCCGGCGAGGGCGTGAGCATTGGCAAAAGCTATGCCGGGCGCGCCATCAAGCTGACGCACAAGGGGCCGTATTCGACGCTCAGCCAGTCTTTTGATCGCCTGCGTGCGTTCGCGCGGGAAAACAAGCTCAAGGAGGCTGGCGTTGCCTGGGAAGAGTATGTCGGCGATCCCGCCGAGATGGGCGACGATGCGCTCCTGACGAACGTCTATATTGCGATCGAGTAGGGCTTCACGCGCGGGGCTATGTTTCGCAACGCCTCAGCGCTGCGTGCAGTCTTCCGCCGCTTCCTGGCCCGTGACCAGGAGCCTGGCGTTTTCGCCGTTTACCCAGAAGACCGTCTTGCCGTCCGAGTACTTGCGTCCCTGTTCAGCAGGGAACAGGCGAAGCCTGTAGTCGCTGCTGCGCGTTGCCAGGGTGATTGACTGGCCGTCCTCGCCGACGGGTCGCATGACGACGCTGCCGGAGACCTCGCACATGAAGGTTGCGGGTCTCGTGTTCATGATCGGCGGCATGATGAGAGATGAGGTCGAGGATGCCGGTCCGTCTTCGTCAGTGCATCCGGACAGGGTCGTCAGCGCGGCGATCATCGCCAGGGCCATGAACTTGGGTGATGAACGCACGGCGCACCTCTGCATTTGCATTTTTGACGGCGCGGAAGAGTTAGCAGGTCGCGGCAAGTGACGGCAAGACGGGAGGCGGCAGAAGTGGTTGACGCGCGTTGGCCCGAGGTATTTTACGGTCAGCGCAGGCCGGCTTCGACGCGGATCTTGTCGATCGCTGTGCAGTAGGACTGATGGTGCCCCTTGGTGCCAAAGCGGCTGCCGGCTTCCATGATGCGGGAACCAAGCTCGCCGAGGCGGTAGGAGTCGAGCTGTCCCTCGGATTCGGCTGCGTTCAGGTCATCGGCGAGAAGGGACACTTTCAGGGCTGCATCCTGCGCGCTTGAACAGGACCTCGCGGCCGCGCGTTCACACGCAGAAAGTGCGATCGCTGACGCGCACACCAGAGCGACCCTGATCAGGTTCTTGATCGACATTTCAAAAAACTACCCATCCCCCGAACACAATCCTGCACGAGTTGGATGGGAAAGGCCACAGTTTCGATGCTTCAGGCGTCAGGTCCCGGGCTAAATTTTCGGACAGGAACGAGCAGCACGGTCCTGGTCAGCTTCCCGCCGGCATAAAAGTTAAACGTCATGGTGTTTTTTGACGGATCGTGCACAAAAAGTGGTGCCACGCCGCCCTTTCGGGTCAATATATTGCGTCGGAACTCGATCTCGCCGCTGGAGGCCGCCTCCCACTGGACCGGAAGGGCGCGTTTGATCTCGTCGGCATTGCTCTGGCGTGCGGCCAGCGACATGCCCTCGACTTCGACCGACAGGGCGGTGGCGTAGATGGTGTTTCCTTCGTCGACCTGGAGGCGCACCGCGATGATCCAGTCGCTGTCCTCGAGGTAACCCTCCCAGCGACCAATGGGTGCCTGCTGGCTGCTGCAGCCTGCGAGCAGCCAAAGCAGAAGTCCCAGAATTGCAGCCTTGTTTAGCGCTTTCATGTCGCCGCCCCCGGTTGGACCCGACTGACGCCAATGTCAGGCGCCAGGGGCTAAGGAATGGTAAAGAGGGTTTAACAAATCGTCCGGACCAGGTCACGCGAGGCGTGCAGGCCTTGTATCCCGCGTGCGATGAATTCACTTTGTCCCGTTCGCCCATGTGGAGAAGGAGCCCTTTGTCCGTGAGCCGCCCAACCGCGCTGCCTGCCGGTTTCCTCTCCCTCG
>JBILGJ010000135.1:0-7174 GCA_044351125.1 Micropepsaceae bacterium | reverse complement strand
CGCAGGGTCCCCGCCGGCGGCGTTGAAGAAGACAAGATAGGTCGGCGCGTTGTCGAGGAAGCTCGACAGGCTTCCCGTTATCCAGAAATAGGCCAGGTTGTTCGGTGAACCGTCGGGGTTGGTGATCAGTGCCAGGAGCGGTGCAAAGGCACCCTTGTCACCAGCCTTGAGCATGGCGATCACGGGTACGATGGTGATGAAGATGCCGACGAAGAGCTTTGCCACCTCGGCGATGGGCGCCCAGGTGAAATCGTTGCCCTTTCGGTACGCCATGGGTGTCAGCATCATCGAGATGGCTGCCAGCCCCATCAGGGCGAGGACGCGCAGGATGTTGGGAGCGTCAACATGGACCCCCGCAATCATCAGGTGCAGGTCCGTCTTCCAGAATGCCGAGGCGAGGATAACGCCTACAACCGCAGCGAGGAGGAAGATGTTCACGTAGCCCTTCAGGCGCAGCGGAACCGGGGTGGTTTCTGCGGGGGGCTCGACGGGCTTGCCTTCGCGCATGAACATGATGCTGTCCAACACATAAAAGACAGCCAGAAGGATGACGCAGAGAACCAGTGTCTTCGACCAGAGGAACTGCAGGGGCCAGAAGAAGTCCACGCCCTTGAGGAAGCCGATGTAGAGCGGCGGGTCACCCAGCGGTGTCAGCGAGCCCCCGATGTTCGACACGAGAAAGATGAAGAATACCACCACGTGAACGTTGTGCTTGCGGCCTGCATTCGCGCGCAGCACGGGGCGGATGAGCAGCACCGATGCGCCCGTTGTGCCCGTGATGCTCGCGATGGCAGTGCCCGTCGCGAGAAGACCCGTGTTGTTCAGGGCCGAGGATCGTATCTTGCCCTCAAGAAGCACACCGCCGGAGATCGTGTAGAGCGCGAAGAGCACCGTGATGAAGGGGATGTATTCCAGGAGCAGGACGTGCATGAGCTCGTAGGTCGCCATGCCGGTGCCAAAAAGGATGGCGAAGGGTGCGAGGAATGCGAGGGCCCAAGCCAGGGATACCTTGCCGTAATGGTGATGCCAGAAATGCGGTGCGGCGAGGGGCAGGACAGCGATGGACAGCAACAAGCCGATAAAGGGGGCCGCCCAGATGATACCCAGGGTTCCGCCATCAAGGTGAGCTTCATCTGCGGCCTGTGCGGATCCAGTGCTGGCCCATATAGCGGCCATCACAAAGGCTGCAGAGCGGGCTGTGGCGGGAGCGAGGAGCCGAGCAAGACGCATTGATTTCACCTTTGTCGCATGTCGATCGGACTGCGAAGAGCCGTCTGGCATGGTGTTAGCTGATGGCTTTGCCTCACCTCAAGGAAAAGCCGTCGGTCAGGCGCCGACCGGACAGGCCTCTGAAGCCGGTGTTTCAGGGTTTCCGCCATATCCCGGCGCGGCCACAGATGGTGAACGGGCAGGTCTTTGGCGTCGTGTGGTCGATCTTGATGACAGGATCCGGGACCTGAGGTCATGCGCATCAACCAGGGGAAGCGCGTCGATGACATGTGATGCGAGGCCGCCTGCGCCTGGTACGCCCAGTGTCAGCCGTACACAGGAGAGGTGTCGCAGCACGGGGCCCTGTCTCAGGTCGGCGCTTTGCACGTTCGCGAATGGCAAGATGGTCAGGCGCGGCCGCAACCATCCGCGCCAAATGTAGACCGTTGTTCCGTCCTCGGCCCAGCGGTGCCTGCGCGTCGCGAAAGGCGTGACTGCCATGATGACGGCTGACATTGCGAGGGCAGCCACTCCTTCCCAGTGACCCAGCACGGATGCAGTGAGCCCAATGACACCGGCCGTGAAGGCGATCAAAACGCTTGGCAGGGCTTGGGCAAGCATGGGAGGGCTGTGCCAGCTCAGGCTCTCCGGCGGGCGCGCGATTGCAACGTTCGACAGGACAAGGTCAATGTCTCTCAGCTTGCCAAAGGGAATGAGCTGATATGAGCTTCCCTCGGCGCTGTCCTGTGCCAGGCTTTGTACCCACAGCGCGTGCCAACCCCATTGGCTGCGAATGACATCGGTGGTCACGATGGCCGCCTGGATGCGGGATAGCGTGATGGCCACATCGGTCCGCGTGGCGAGACCGCGCGTGCGGCGGAAGGCACGAGGTCCCATGCTCAGCCTGAATTCCCAATTTGTAAGTGTCGTGCGGATCAATCCTGTAGCTACGCCGACGAGCAGCAGGGCCATGATGACGCCCGCGCCCGCAAGGAAGCGATGTGTGTCAACCCAGGTGACAATTCCTGTCTCGTCCAACAGGCTTGTCCAGTGGTCTGAATCCGTGATGTCGAATGCCACAAAGTCGTCGAGCCAGCTTGCCATCGCGCCGGCAACGCCGATGGCTGCGAGCGAGAAATTGAAGAGCCCGGCGAGCATCAGGTTTCTTGGCGTGAGGGTGAACAGCACGGCATCTGCGACTTGTGTTTGCTGCGCGGTACCCTCGGCGGGTGAAGGGGCTGCGTGATCGCGCCACGCACGAATGGTATCCCGCAGGCTGCTGGCCTGTTGCATGCTTATGGCGTCCAGCTTGAAGCCGTCGCCGTCCTGTCCTGATGCAGCGCCAGTCTCGAACCCGACCTTTGCCACGTCGAGGATGCGCGCCAGCAGCCCCTGCTCGATGCTCACATCCTGGATGCGGTCGAAGGGGATGGTCCGATGCTTGCGCTCGAGAATTCCGCTTTCGATGACGATCGACGTTCCCGCAAGTCGCCAACGGAAACGAAGCCAGATGATCCAGAAGACTACCAGATTGCCAATGTGCAGCAGGATCAGTGCCGGGATGGCGTACCACCAGCTATAGGACAAACCGATCGCCGCCACTGCCGGGGTCCATTGCAGGGTTCCCGGAACGCGGTTCACGATGGCGAGTGCCAGGCTCAGGGGTGAAAGACGCTGCCAGGCAGGCTCGTTGCTTGGTTCGCTCATGCGAAATCGGACAGGATGTGCTGGCGTATTGCGTCGCGCATCGTGGTTGCGACTTCTGTCTTGAGGCCGGGAACGGTAACCGTGCTGTTGTGCGCTCCGGACGTGTGGACAACGAGGCTTGAGAGGCCGTATTGCCGTTCGATCGGTCCCTGTTCCATGTCGATGTGTTGAACACGAACGAAGGGCACCATGGTGTCGACGCGAAAGAAGAGTCCGCGTGCAACGCGCAGTTCCGTGTCACTTATCGCATAGCCAATGCGGCTGTACCGGCGGGATGGCAGCACTATGGCGCAGATCGCAAGCAGCAGCCATGCCGCGAGCGACAACAATCCGACTGGCACGCCAAGGCTGCTGACCCAAAGGGCGTCCGCGGCTGTCGCGCCGATCGCGGCCGGTACCCCGCCCAGCAATGTCGATATTCGCATCACGTCGGCATAAGCTGCCTCGACGCGGTGAAGGCCGGTGTCTGTCAGCAGCCCTTTGTCATGCTCGATCGGGGCAGCTTCCGTGTGCCGAGGGGGCTCGGGTATTGATGTCATGGTGCGAGGATAGGCACTGAAGGCGTGCCGCGGCAAGGTTGGGGCGTTGTTGAACGCAGGTATCTGCGGGCTTTCCGTAATCAATTCATCGACAACTCCCTCAAGCATGCAGGGCGTTGTTTTGCTTGAACAACGTCTGCCAATTGACTAGATCAATACTGCTATTTCATTCAGATTGGGTGCACATGCTGGACGGTTCTCATCTTACCAAGCTGACTGTTCAGATGGTCACCGCTTTTCTGTCGAACAATGCCGTTCCGGCCCGGGATGTTCCCGAGATGATCCAGCAGGTTCGCCAGTCCCTGCTTTTGCTTCAGGGCGGTGGGACAGGGTCGGGCGTCCATGCGACGGCGAAGCCTGCGGTGCCGGTCAAGCGATCGGTGACGGATGCCTACATCATCTGCCTTGAGGACGGACTGCGCTTCAAGTCCCTCAAGCGTCACCTGCGGTCGTCCTACGGCATGACGCCTGAGGAGTATCGCGCCAAATGGGGTTTGCCGCACGACTACCCCATGGTGGCGCCGAATTATGCGAAGCACCGTTCTCAGCTGGCCAAGCAGATTGGTCTTGGAAAGCAGCGCGCCGGACGGCGAAAGTAACTCAGGCGGCGTTCGGTTGGCGGCCTGGCCCCGGCGAGCGGCTCTTCCTGGCGGGCTCCGGCGATTGTTGCGATCCGCCTTCATTCAACAAGGGCCGGTTGGTGCGGATCATGCGTTCGCATACGTCGCGCCGCTCGACAGCGTCGGGGCCCGTCAGAAGGACGTGAATGTCGGTGGCGCCCGACATGAGTGCGTCTGCCGCAATCTCGTTGAATGAAAGCCTGTTGCGGAGGTTCGAGGTCTCTCCGATATGGATGGCCTGCCATTGTCCGTCCGCTTTGCGGCGGGCGTATATGAAAATGCCCGCAGCCCGCGGGGCTGCTTCGCCGATCCCCGTGACCCTGAACTGCAGCATCTGGGGTCCCTGGGGTCCAACAAGGCTCAGCGGCCACTCGGCGCTGGTTTCACGCAGGGCGCGGATGCTCGCCATTGACCAGCGGGAGTTGCCGCGGAATCTGTGGAGAAAGGGTACGCCCATCGGTTAACCACCATTTCAGTCGGTCCGGGGACTATCGCTGGTGCGTCGGCGACAGCATCCACAGACGAATCGGTGGGTCTAGCCTAACTGAAATGGTTGCTGGCGCCAGCGGGTTAACCACACGGCCACTGCATCTTGTGGCTGTGTCGAATCGGCTACATAAAATGACCTAAAAATCAATTCCCTTAAAATTGCAAAACGATTTCGCTTATGTGATGCTCATCCACAACAAATGGGGGGTCTCGCCACAGGAATAGCTGGTGGCGGGGCCGGGGTCGTCGAATCCCTGGTGGGTTGATTCATGCGTGACTTGCTCGCGGTTTGCGGCGTGGTCGTTCTGGCTGTTTGCCTCGGGGTGACGGCTGCGTATCTCAGCGTGGATTTCACGCCGCCCGGGCTTGACCTCATTCGTCCCATGAAGCCGGAATTGGCTGCACGCATGGAAGTGCAGGAACGGCAGAATTCAATCCGTGCGGATGCCAGTGGCTGCAGGTATTGCGTGACGATTGCAAGCTTGGCACAGCGCTTTGCGCGACATGCCCGCAACGCGCGCCAGCAGGCCGATGCACTTCGGCGCACCATCTCGGTCGAGCGCAAGGAGGCTGTCCGCCAGAACGACCTGATCCGGGCTGAGCGTTCTGCAGACAGCGCTGAGGCTGCCGCTGCCGCGCTTACCAGCTGGGCCAGCCGCTGCAAATCCGAGGATTTCTGCCGCATTCCCGCCAAGAAAGTTGTTCGGGCAAGCTGCGGGGATGGTTCGGTGGCATCCGTGAGCGCTGCCTATGAACTGGCCACTTCGCTCAAGCGCGCAGCTTCTGCATGTACCACCGCATCGTGCCCGCAGGTCGACTGCCAGAGCAGCGCGGCGCTTCGCAGTGACGCTGCTTCCGTCGAGCGCCTTCTGACCAACCTGGGTGGTGGCCGCGGCGTGACGCCCAGGGCTGTGTCCATTGCCAATCTTCCTGTCGGACCTTCGACCTTTTCGGCAGAGATCAAGCGCGTCAGCGATGAGGCGACGTACATATCGAGAATGTTGCCCGTGCTGCTTGAGTCGGCCTCGTCGCGCAGCCTCAAGGGGCAGCTTCCGAGGCTGGCTGCCGGCCTTGTCGATGACCGTGCGATTGTCGTCGCACAGCTTGCGGCCGTCATGGAGCATGCTGCCGAAATTGCCGGGAATGCCCGCAACGACCTGCGAAGCGAGGCTGCTTGGCGCCTCAAGGCTCTGGCAACGAGCCTTGGCGAGCTTGGCAAGGAGACAGAGACCAAGGATGTCGCGTCGATCAACTGGCGTGTGGCGGCGGATTACCTTGGGGCGGCGCTTCTTGATGTTGCCCGTCTTCAGGCCATCGTTGGTCGTGCCATCGACGACAAGGCCGGTGGGACTGCCTGCGAGGCAACTGCGCCAGAGGCTGCGCAGCAACTTCGCCAGGCGATTGCCATGCTTGACCTGTGCCGCATGCGCTCTGCCTGCTCAAACCGGGGTGGTGGCGTGACTTCCAAGCGTGGTGCCCTGCCAGATACCGTGCAGCGTGCGCAGGAACTTGTTGCAGCATTTGCCGTTCAGGATGTGAGTGCGCCGACGCTTGTCGACGTTTCAGCAACCAGCAGCGTTCGTCCGATCGATGCGGTTCGCACGCAATACGGGGTTTGCACGAAGGCTGCTGAGTTACGCGAAGCCTCGTCCATGGCTCCGGATGCGGCCAAGGCTGTGGCGCAGGGTGTTGCGCCATCTGTCCAGCCTGCCGTCAACCCCATCGCGCCGCAGGATCTGGTTTCTGGTGCTGCCAATGCCGCAGTAGAAGTCTCGGCGCCCGCAGCGGAGCGCGCTCCGGCCCTGCTGGATGCCGCAGCACCCGCAGATGAGACTGCGGCGGGCAATCAGGCCCTTGAGGTGTCTGCGCCGCCGGCGGAGCCTGCCGCGGAGCCCATGTTCAGTGGCAGCTTGCTGACCCCGGGGGGCAGCGCCGCCCTTGTCAGCACCACACAGCCGGCGGACGGCAAGGGCCCGCGCTGACGCCGGTCCTTCAGCCTTCAGACCGGGCCTTGCGTGCTTCTGCCTCTATGCGGTCGATCATGGCGTTCAATCCGTTGGAGCGTTGCTGGCTCAGGTTCGCCTGAAGGCCCAGTGCGGCGAGGATCGCCCGCGCATCTCTTGAAAGGATCTCGGCCGGCGTGTGGCCGTCGTAGATCGACAGTACCAGGGCCACCAGACCCTTCACGATGAGCGCGTCGCTGTCACCGGTAAACCGCATGACGGTCACCCCGTCGACACGCTTGCCGAGATACGTGTGAAGCCAGACCTGGCTGGCGCAGCCCCTGACGCGGGTTATGTCGTTGTGTAACTCAGGTGCCAAGGGCGGAAGTGCCCGGCCAAGGTCGATGATGTAGCGATAGCGATCTTCCCAGTCGTCCAGGACCTCGAAGTCCGACCTGATCTGGTCGATGGAAAGCGCGGCACCCGATGGCCCGTCGTGCGTTGCAGTCATTTGGCGTCAGGTCGAGTGATGTGCGTCGAGAAACCTGTTCAGTCCGGCAGCGTCGAGGCGGTAGTGCAGCAGGTCGTCCTGGTGGACGAGGCCGATCCGGTCCAGCGAATTGCGCGACGGGTTGGCGTGTACCATGTTGAGTTGCAGGCCGGCGCA
>JBILGJ010000134.1:0-7186 GCA_044351125.1 Micropepsaceae bacterium | reverse complement strand
CCTGATCGCCGAACAGGCCTTCGCCCGCTTCGCAATGCTCGCGGCGGCCGCCGGCAACATCTATGTGATGTGGCAACTCCACCGACAGGCCCGCGCGGCGCACATCGACGAAGTTTGCCTGGTGACGGACTGGCGGCACTTCCACCGCGCGGAACTCGTGCGCCAGCGTGACGCCCTTCGCACAGTATGGCGCTGGTATCTTGGGCCGCTTGTACCAGGTGTCGTGCTGGGTGTGATGGCGGTCGCCTACGGAGCCTGGAGCAAGGGCAATGTCGCGGAAGCTGTCGTCATGGCAGTTCTGGGCCCCCTCGTCATGGCCGCAGTGTTCCAGCTCATTGCATGGATCAACATGAAGGCCGCAGGAAACATACAGACCGAGATCGACAAGATTGACCGCATGAACCTTGACAACGGGAGTTCACAACCATGAGGCTGTCTCGCAGACCATTCCTTCTTTTGACATCAGCAGCACTCCTGGGAGCCGCCATGCCAGCAAGCGCTCAACCAGCCGGATTTCTCGGAGACTGGTTCGCGACCCTCGACGTCGGCGCCGCCAGGCTGCGCCTGCGCCTGAACATCGCCGAAGGACCACGCGCAACACTCTTCAGCATCGATCAGGGCAACACGCCCATCCCTGCAAGCCTCATTCGGGTGGACGGCGCAAAACTGCGGGTCGAGTGGCAGGTTCTCGGCGCCTCGTTCGAAGGCACGTTGGCCGGCGGCACGATCGCCGGCACCTTCACCCAGGGTCGAGCCTTCCCGCTCACCTTCACCCGTACCGCCGCCACGCCGGCTGAGGCCGTGGTGCTGCCCCTGACCCAACAGCGCCTTGCGGCGCACCGCGCCAAGGCCGGTTCACCAGCCATGATCGCTGCCGCGCGAACTCTCGCCGGGCGCAGCCTCTCCCTCGTCGACGGACAGCGCATGCTGGGCAACCCGTCGCCTGTCACGACAGCCGACAAATGGCACATGGGATCCTGCACCAAGTCGATGACCGCCACACTCATCGCTCGTCTGGCAGAAGCCGGGATCGTATCGTGGAACGACACCGTCGGCAGCGTACTCGGGACCGGCATCCAGGGACTGCGTCCGGAGTATCGCGACGCAAACTTTCTTCATCTTCTCTCGCACCGCTCCGGCCTTCCCGGCAACATTCCCTTGGCCCAGCTCACCCGGTTTCCAAGGGAAAGCGCCGACGCGCGTGAAGATCGCAAGCGCTACGCCACCATCGCCCTGCAAGCGGCACCCGCGGGCCAACGTGAGAAGCACTTTGAGTACTCAAACAGTGGCTATGTCGTGGCCGGAGCAATGCTCGAGGCAAAGACCGGCAAGCCGTGGGAGGAGCTCACACGAAGTCACCTGTTCGAACCAATCGGCATGAAGGATGCTGGTTTCGGAGCGCCGGGGACGCCAGGCTTGGCAGACCAGCCTGTCGGTCACGCAGCCGGCGTCACCGGCACACTGTCACCGTTTCCGCCAGGCGGCCCGATCACGGACAATCCCGCCGTCATCGGACCAGCCGGACGCGTTCACGCAACAGCCACTGATATTCTGGCCTACCTCGAGGCCCATGCCCGCAGGTCGGCGTTCCTGTCAGCAGACAGCTGGAAGCGCCTGCACACCCCGCCCTTTGGCGGCACTCACGCATTGGGGTGGGAACGCGACGGTGAAGCCATCTGGCACAACGGTTCGAACACGCTCTGGTATGCCGAGATGCTGGCAGACCCTGTGCGCGGCGCCGTCGCCATGGCGGCTGCGAATGACGGACGCCTGGGGAACTCTCAGCCTGCAGTGGAGACGGCCCTGAAGGAAGCGCTGGCTGCCGTAAGCTGAAACAAAAAAGGGGCGGACGCCGCGGCGCCCGCCCCCAAAATTCACTGCAGTCTTACATGCGATGCAGCGTGCAGAGCTTGTTGCCGTCCGGATCGCGCAGATAGGCGAGATAAAGCTTGCCGAAGCCGCCAGCGCGCACGCCCGGCGGATCCTCGCAGGTCGTCCCGCCATTCGCGACGCCCGCCGCATGCCACGCATCGGCCTGCGCCGTGGACGAGGCCGCGAAACCGATCGTGCCGCCATTGGCACTCGTCGCGGGCTTGCCGTCGATCGGCTTTGACACCGAGAACATGCCATTGGGCGAAATGTAGAAGATGCGGTTGCCGTCGACGATTGCCGGCTTGATGCCAAGCGTGCCGAGCACCGCGTCATAGAACTTCTTCGCCCTGTCGAGATCGTTCGTCCCGACCATCACGTGTGAAAACATGAAACGCCTCCTGTTGTGGATGGCGCAGAACACCCTGCACCCACCCCGCGCGTCAAGGGGCAGCCCCGCGCCTTCCCCCGGGAACCAGCACTTCAACGCCCAAAAAACGTGGGAATCCCGACCCCGACGGCCTATGCCGCAGCAAGACCGCCCGTCATCCCGAACAGCGGCAGAAGAACATCCGCGTACCGGGTGGCACAGACATGGATGCCGATCGCGGCCGCGGCGATGAAGAACGCCCACTGAAGCACGACGCCGATGCTGCGGAACGGGTTCACACCCTTGATGCCAATGCCGACGATGTGCAGCAGCCGCGAGACAACAAGCACGCCGGCAAGGCCCGCAATCGTGGTGACGCCTACCGCCTCGCGCTCAAGCAGTCCGAGCAGGATGAGGCTGAGCGGCACGTGCTCCACGAAGTTCCCATGCGCCCGCACCGCGACCACAAGCGCAGAACGCTCCTCCGGGCCGGTACCAAGGCTGACCTTGGTCTTCAGGCGCAACCGCACGATCTCGAGGCTCAGAACGACAAGGATCAGCCCCAGCACCGAGGCGGCAAGCAGCGTAAAGGGCATGGTGTCACTTTCCTCTCAAGGCAAGCCGGAGGATAGCCCGCTTTCGCCACGCATGGGAAGCCGCTTTCAGATCTCCTGGAGCACAAACAGAATGACGACCGAAAGGCCCACCAGCAGCAGGAACAGGTACAGGAACAGCAAGGCGGCAAATTTGACCACGCTGAGCAACCATCCCCGCCTGTACACCCGCTTCATGGCTATCAGGGCATAGACCAGGAACGCAGGGCCAAGCACCCAGCCAATCCCGCGACCGCCGGTCAGCGCCGCCTCGACAGCCGCCAGGGTGAGCGCCATGAACATCGTCGTGTGCAGGTGCAGCGAGAACACGAGATGCTCCAACAGGAACACACGAGGCTTCCAGTGGACAGCCGCCAGCATGAGCGCCAGCAGCGGCACCAGCACCAGCATCAGCCGCGGCAGCCATACGCCCAGCGGCCCGTTGATGCGCAGCGGATCTTCCATGATCTTCTCGATCCCGGACCACAATTGGGTGACATACGCGATGACTTCCTTCTTGTTGGCACCTTCCTCGCCCACCACCACATCGCCCGAGGCAATGTTGCGTCGCACCTCCTCCATGGCCTTGCGCTGCGCCGCCGTGATCGGCACCGCATCACCCTGCGGCCGCGGAACCAGGAAGTCGATGTCGACCACATCCTCCTTTCCCGTCGAGGGCGGCGAAACGGCAATCAGGGACACAGCTGTCAGCTGCAGCGTGACGAAGAACAGGGCCGTCGCGATCACGAACAACCGGAACGGCGGCAGGAGCGAGGCCCGCTGCCCGGCCATGTAGCGCCGCGTGAACTCACCAGGCAGCGCCACGAGCAGCCAGAGCGTCCGGAAAGTCCGCGAGTCATAACTGAATACGGCGTCCAGGAACTCGCCGATGATCCACCAGATCGGCCGATGCAGGTCCCGATCCTTCTGCCCGCACTGCGAACAGAACGGCCCCGACCGCGCAGCGCCGCAATTTGCGCATGTCCCGCTATCCGCCATCGAAACACCCCGTCAAGGTTTCGGTGACCGTGCACTCATTTCCCCGCCGCCGCAACTGGAACGGACAGATACCGGGGACATGAGTGGCCTGTCACCGGAGCCGCGGATGCGCCGCAAAAAACTTCCAGATCTCGGCCGTGGCATCGAAGGCATCCGAGCCCGGCCCCGACACGAGCCTGAGCACGACCTTCCCACCCGGCCATTGATGACCCAGCCCCTCGATGCCGACCAGCACCGCCGTGCTGCCATCCGCGCAGCCCTCGAACGCCTGCCGCGTAACCCTCGGGACCGAGCGGTCAACCACGGGCACCGCCGGACAGCGCAGCAACCGCGCCCATTGCCGCCAGGATCCTTCGGCCGAGGGCCGCAAAACCTCCTGCCCGTTGCGCCGGACCTGGCCACCCGCGACGGGATTGAGCGGATCATCCATCCCCCAGACCAGCATCAGGGACACAGGCCTCTCCAGCGTCTTGACCGGCAGCAGAAGACCGTTGGCGACAGGCGCAATCGACGCGACGACATCAGGCAGTTCAGCCCCGACCCGGAAGGCCATGCCCGCACCATTCGAAAATCCGGTGACATGGATGCGCCGCGCATCAACTCGATGTCGGCGCCTCACCTCCTGAATGACTGCAGCAATGAACCCGACATCGTCAACTCCGCGCGCCCCGGCAGGCGACCCCGTCGCCGGACCGGAATTCCAGCTGCGCTTGTTGCCGAAGAAGCGTGCAGGCCGGGTGGGATCTTCGGGAATACCCTCAGGCGCCACAACGACAAAGCCCTCGGCATTCGCTTTCTCGACCCAGCGTCCCTGCTCCAGCACATTCGCCCCGTCGCCACCCAGCCCATGCAGCACCACGACCAGCGCCACGTCCTTCCCCGCCATGCGCGCCGGCACATGGACCACATAGCTGCGCTGAAAACCGCCGAACGACAGGGTTCGCTGGACCGGCGCGGCCGAAGCCGACCACGCGACGACGCAGGAAAGAAACACAACCAGCAACAGCCGCATGGCCATACCCCTCACGAAAGTCCTCACGGAAACAGCCACGCCGCCCCGCGCACGCCCGATGAATCGCCATGCAGGTTGCGCACCACACGCACCGACACCGCATCGCTGAACACATGGCGCGGCAGCGCCGCCGCGATGTCGCCAGGCAGGCCCTCGATGTTGGACAGGCCGCCGCCCAGCACGATCACCTCCGGATCGACGATATTCACGACGCAGGCAAGCCCGCGTGCGATGCGCCCCACAAGCCGCCGATACGAAGACTGCGCCCCCGCATCGCCCGCATCACGGGCCGCGATGATGGCCTCGGCATCGATCGCCTGCCCGGCCACGCGGGCATGATCGCGGGCAAATCCCGGACCGCTGATCCAGGCTTCGAGACACCCCTGCTTGCCGCACCAGCACGACGGCCCCGGATGCTCGTCCTGCGACGGCCAAGGCAATGGCGTATGCCCCCACTCCCCGGCAATACCAGTTGCACCCGCCCAAAGCCGGCCGTCGAGAACAAGGCCGCCACCGCATCCTGTCCCCAGGATGACGCCGAACACACCACGCGCACCGGCACCCGCGCCGTCGATCGCCTCGGACAGCGCAAAGCAGTTCGCATCATTGGCAAGCCGCGTCGGTCGTCCCAGCACGCGTGCGAGATCCTCGCCGAAGGGCCGTCCGTTCAGCCAGGTCGAGTTCGCATTGCGGATAAGCCCCGTGAGCGGCGATGGGGACCCCGGAATGCCGAGACCAATAGTGTCGATGCGCACCCCGGCCTGGCGCTCGATCTCGGCGACCACATCATTGACCACCGCCAGGCTCTCGTCATAGCTCCGCCCGCTGGCCCGCCTCACACGCGCCCGAACAACGCCACCCGGATCCATGGCGATCGCCTCGATCTTCGTCCCGCCCAGGTCAATACCTGCCCGCATCAAGCCTCACTGCTCGCAATCCCGGGAGGACAGTCCACCAAAGCCACCTCAGTCATCCACCCCCGGCTTCACGAAGATTCCCGTCGTGGCCTTCGTGCGCACGAAAAGGCCAACCGCTTCGGCGGCTTCGCGGAATGTATCATAAGGCCCCATGAATTCGACATCATCAGCTGCAAAGAACTTGCCAGCGTAGCGATAGACGACAAGCGAGCCTGCCCCGGCGCCGGGCGCGCCGCTGTCCCACTCCTGCCGGCCCACGCTCTCGCCGTTCTCGAGGATCTCAAGCTCGGCGTCCACGAACTCATCCTCGTCCTCGGGCACGAGATGCGGCATCAATGCCAGGGCAGCTTCTTCGTCGAAATAGCGTTCGGCCATACGCGACCATCCTTTCTGTTGCAGTGATAGACAGGGCGGCCTCACGCCACCGCAAGAAGCCGGCCCGCTGCGTGATAGAGCGGCGCCCGCACGTCGAGGGCACTGACCCAGCCGACCGGCATGCCATCAACACCCTGGCTCGCACCCCAGATCTGTCCGGCAATCGAACCCGTGCTGTCGCTGTCGCCGTCATGGTTGACCGCAATCATGAGAACCTCCTTCAGGTTCCGGCCGCGCAGCACGGCGTGGACCCCCATGGCCAGAGCCTCTTCGCCAACCCAGCCCTCACCCAGCTTGCCGATGGCCTTGATGCCGGGATCAAGCGCCTTGCGCAGCGCGGTGACCGTCTCGCCGCTGCCTGTCCGGCCCCCAAGCATGCCAATCGTCTGCTGCACGGCGTCAGCTGTCGGCACGCCGTCGCAGGCAAGGCGAACGATCGCGGCAATGGCACCCGCGCTCCAGTAGCCAGACGGATGACCATGCGTGATGGCAGCCGCGCGTGCGCCAAGCTCAAGGCACTGCTCCGTAGACAGGGAGCGCAAGAGACCGATCGGCGCGGTGCGCATCACGCCGCCACAGCCCTTGCTGTTGTTGAGCGCCCTCTCGAGGGTACCCTGCCCACCACCGGACAGAGCCGAGAGGCATGTATTCCCGGGAGCACGACGCGCCCAGAGCTCTCGGAACGAGGCAAGACGGTCGGCGGCATTCCGGTGGTCGAAGCGATCCGTCTGCGTCGCAAACCAGGATTGATAGGCCGCACGAACCGACGCCACGGGATCGCTGCCTTGCACCAGCCCGTCGACAAGCCCCTCGACCGTGAAAAGGGTCATCTGCGTATCGTCGCTGACCTCCCACAGGTCCTTGTCATTCAGTTCAGGTCCGGCAATACCCTCGGCCCCATAGGTCCGCCGGATGCGCGACAGGCTGATGAACTCGACCGGATAGCCAAACGCGTCCCCGATGGCGCCACCAAGAAGGCAACCAAGCACCCGGTCTGCATGGGCCCCACCCGTCGCGGGCCGGCACGCGCGCACATGCGCCTCCTGGGCAG
>JBILGJ010000133.1:0-7200 GCA_044351125.1 Micropepsaceae bacterium | reverse complement strand
GCCGAGGGCCTCGATCACGCCAGCGATTTCCATACCGGGCGTGTGCGGCAGGGGCGGCTTGACCTGGTACTTGCCGAGCGCCACGAGAGCGTCGACATAGCCCACGCCGCAGGCCTTCACGCGGATGAGAACCTGGCTCTTGCCTGGCACGGGCGCCTCGCGCTCCACCATGCGGTAAGATTCGATACTGTCGAGGTCAGTGGCTTCGATCAGGCGCATGGGCGATCACATCCAGTGCGAGACGACTGGCGCGCAGATTAGCTGGCGGGCGCGGCCGTGCAAAGGCGCCTTACTCACCCGACATGAACGACGCAATTACCCATTTGCCGTTGCGCTTTTCGAATGTGGCGCGGAAGTCGAGCGGGCTGCGAACATCGCGGACGAGAATGAAACCACGGTTGCCCTTCCGATCCTTCACTTCATCCCAATTGTCAGGCCCTGCTTCGTGCTGGGGCATCAAATCGGACTGGATGACCTCGAGAAGGTCGTGGTCGAGCTTGCGGACCACCGCGGATCGGGCATCCGGCGCCTTGCGGATGACGGCGTCGGCGCTGGTGACCGCAACGAAGTCGAACTTGCCCAGGTCACCGGGCCACGTCGCAGAGACGTAGGGCGCGGTAAAGGCTGTCCTGCTTTCGAAGCTACCGCCCAGCTTGAGCACGCCAGCCAGTACAGGCCAGACGGCGCTTTGAGGATCGTCCGGCCTCCAGGCATTGTTGAATGCGTCGATACCCTTGCCGCCACCAAAATTGTTCAGGATGTCCTCGGCGAGAGTTGCCCTGAGGCCCCTGACATCCTTGGCCTGGACGATGGCGTGCAGCTTCGTGCGAAACACGACAAAGGACGGATCCTGGCTTGCCTCGTCTCGGGGTTGGAGCCGCTCAACGGGCGCCGAGGCTGGCGCAGCGTTTGCTGCGAAAGCGGCAAACGAGGCGGCAAACAAGAGGGCAAGCAGCCATCGGGTTATCATGGGAACTCGGTTTCCATAAGGCGCGAGGGTTGCCAGCTTCTCATTTGGTGCGCTGTGTCAAAGAGCGGGCCCACCCCCGCGTCAGCGGGAGTGGGTCATGGGCTAACTGCAGCCTACTCCGCCGCCTCGGCCTTCGGCGTGGGTGGCACCCAGCGCAGGACGGGCTTGCGGGCGGCAGCTGTCTCGTCGAGGCGACGGCGCGGGGCGAAGTGCGGCGCACCTTCGAAGCGCGCCTTGTCGCCGGACTTGGCCGCCGTCGCCAGGCCTTTCATCACACGGATGAACTCGTCCAGCGCGAACTTGGACTCGGTCTCGGTGGGTTCGATCAGCATCGCTCCATGCACGACCAGCGGGAAGTACATCGTCATCGGGTGATAGCCCTCGTCGATCATCGCCTTGGCGATGTCGAGCGTGGTGACGCCCGTGTCCTTCAGGAAGCTGTCGTCGAACAGGGCTTCATGCATGCAGGGACCTGTTGCGCCGAAGGGTGCCGTCATCACGTCCTTGAGCGAGGAGAGCACGTAGTTCGCGTTCAGCACAGCGTCACCGGCTGCCGTGTGCAGGCCGTCGGCGCCGTGGCTGAGCATGTAGGCCATGGCGCGCGTGAACATGCCCATCTGGCCGTGGAAGGCGCTCATCCGGCCATAGGGCTGGGCGTCATGGGCCTTGGCCGTGGCCGGGTCCTCGACCAGCTGGAAGCCATCGGCGCCGTGCACGACCAGTGGCAGCGGCGCGAAAGGTGCGAGGGCTGCCGACAGCACAACCGGGCCTGCACCCGGACCGCCGCCGCCATGGGGCGTGGAGAAGGTCTTGTGCAGGTTGATGTGCATCGCGTCGATGCCAAGGTCACCCGGGCGCACGCGGCCGACGATGGCGTTGAAGTTGGCGCCATCGCAATAGAAGTAGGCGCCCGCCGCGTGCACCGCTTTCGAGATCTCGATCATGTCGTTCTCGAAGAGGCCGCAGGTGTTGGGGTTGGTGAGCATGATGGCGGCGACGTGCGGCCCAAGCTTTGCCTTGAGCGCTTCGAGGTCGACGCGGCCGCGCTCGTTCGCAGGGACTTCCTCGACGGTGTAGCCGACAAGGGCGGCAGTCGCGGGGTTCGTGCCGTGCGCGGACTCGGGCACAAGCACCACGTTGCGCTTCTGGCCGCTGGCCTCGTGCGCGGCCTTGATCGCCATCAGGCCGCAGAGTTCGCCATGCGCGCCCGCCTTGGGGCTCATCGCCACGGCCGGCATGTTGGTGAGCAGCTTGAGCCAGTGCGCGAGCTGGTCGATGAGGGCGAGCGCACCCTGCACGGTGGAGACCGGTTGCAGCGGATGGATGTCGGCAAAGCCCGGGAGCCGCGCCATCTTCTCGTTCAGGCGCGGGTTGTGCTTCATCGTGCACGAGCCCAGCGGATAGAAACCGCTGTCGATCGCGTAGTTCTTGCGGCTCAGGCGCACGAAATGGCGCACGACCTCGGGTTCCGAGAGGCCCGGCAGGCCGATCGCGCCACGGCGGCGGAGGCCGCCCAGACGATCGTGCTTGAGTTCCGGTTCGGGCAGATCCACGCCACATTTTCCGGAGCGACCCAGTTCGAAGATCAGCTTTTCCTCGTGGTCGAGGCCGCTGTGGCCCGAAATGGTGGTGAGGCCTGCGGACTCGCCGCCTGTGGCGGTAGTGGGGCGTCCCTGCTTGTTCATCATGACAGCACCTTTGCGAGCGCGCCCGCGAGCGCGTCTATATCGGAGGGCGTCACCGTTTCGGTCACGGCGACGAGAAGAAGATTGGCCGATGCAGGGTCGTTCGGCTTCAGGCGCGAGACCGGAACGCCGGCGATGATGCCCTGCCCTGCCAGCGTGTCGACCACGGCGGCAGCCGGCTTTGAAAGCTTGAGGGTGAACTCGTTGAAGAAGGTCGGGGTTACCAGCTCAACGCCCTTGATCTTCGAGAGACGGTCGGCGGCCATCACGGCGCGGTCATGGTTCAGCGCGGCGAGCCGCCTGAAACCGTCCTCGCCCAGAAGCGAGAGGTGGATCGTGAAGGCCAGCACGCAGAGGCCAGAGTTCGTGCAGATGTTCGAGGTGGCCTTCTCGCGGCGGATATGCTGCTCGCGGGTGGAAAGCGTCAGCACGAAGCCGCGGCGGCCCTCGGCGTCGACAGTTTCGCCTGCAAGGCGGCCGGGCATCTGGCGGAGGAACTTCTGGCGCGTCGCGAAGAGGCCCAGATAGGGTCCGCCGAAGTTCAGGGCGTTGCCAATCGACTGCCCCTCGCCAACGACGATGTCAGCGCCCATCTCGCCGGGCGGCGTTATGGCACCGAGCGAGACGATTTCGGTGACGACAGCAATCAGCAGCGCGCCCTTGGCGTGGGCAGCATCGGAGAGCGGGGTGATGTCGGCGATGCTGCCGTAGAAGTCCGGGTTCTGGACGACGAAACAGGCCGTGCGATCATCAAGAGCGCTTGCGTCGCCCTCGACGACATCGATGTCGGCCATCTCGCAGGTGGTGCGGACGGTCTCGGCATATTGCGGGTGCAGCGCGCGCGAGAGAACGACGCGCTTGCGGCCCGTGACGCGGGCGGCCATGAGCACCGCCTCGGCCGTTCCGGTGGAGCCGTCGTACATCGAGGCGTTGGCCACTTCCATGCCGGTCAGCATGCAGACCTGGGTCTGGAACTCGAACAGATACTGGAGCGTTCCCTGGGCTATTTCCGGCTGATAGGGGGTATAGCTCGTCAGATATTCGGAGCGCTGGATCAGGTGGTCGACCGATGCGGGAACATGGTGTCGGTAGGCGCCCGCGCCGCAGAAGAAAGGCACAGAGCCAGCGCTCACGTTGCGGGCGGCGAGGCGGCCCATGTGCCGTTCGACCTCGAGTTCACCGGTGTGCATTGGCAAATCGACCAGTGTGGTCAGCCGGGCGCCGGCCGGGACGTCACGGAAAAGGTCGTCGACGGACTTGGCGCCGACCACGCCCAGCATCTGGCGGCGGTCGGCTTCGGTCAGTGGAAGATAACGCATCAGAGCCCCTTCAGGTATTCGTTGTACTGCGCTTCTGTCATGAGATCATTCAACTCGGTCGTGTTGGCGACCTTGAGCTTCACAAACCAGCCATTGCCGGCGGGATCGGCATTGACCTTGGCGGGTTCGCCCTCGAGGGCGCTGTTGACCTCGACCACTTCGCCGGTCAGCGGCGCGTAAACCTCGGAGGCGGCCTTCACGCTTTCGACAACTGCGGCCTCGCCGCCCTTGGTGACCTTCTTGCCGATCGCGGGCAGCTCGACGAACACGACGTCGCCCAGTTGCTCGGCAGCATAGGGCGTGATGCCGACGGTGGCCGTGTTGCCTTCAATGCGAACCCATTCATGGTCTTTGGTGTATTTCGTGGTCATGGTGCGGTGTTCCGTAAGTTGGTTTCCTCCACCGCTTCAGCGGGGGAGGTGGCGAGCGCAGCGAGACGGAGGGGGTGAGTGGCTTCCCCCTCCACCATCGCTTTGCGATGGTCCCCCTCCCCCGCTAAAGCGGTGGAGGAAATGTGATGGGCGGTTGTCATGGCTTGTAGAACCGCTTGGGTACGAAGGGCATGGGGACGACGCGGGCGGGGAGGACTTGCGTGCGGACCTTCAGGCCCAGCGCCGTTCCGTCCTTTGCGTATTCAGGGGACACATATCCCATGGCGACCGGGCCATTGACGCTGGGGCCGAAGCCACCCGAGGTCACGCGGCCGACCACGACGCCGTCGGCGTTGACAATCTCGGCGCCCTCGCGTGCGGGGGCCTTGCCGTCGGGCTTGAGGCCCACGCGCACGCGCTTCGCGCCGTTGAACAGCTGGTCGAGGATGCGGGCGTCGCCGGGGAAGCCCTTTTCCATCTTGCGGCGCTTGCCGATGGCCCAGGCCAGGTCGGCCTCGATCGGCGTGGTGGCCTCGTCGATGTCGTGGCCATAGAGGCACAGGCCCGCCTCGAGGCGCAGGCTGTCACGGGCACCGAGCCCCACGGGCAGCACGTCGGGGTCTGCCAGCAATACGCGCGCGAAAGCCGTGGCGATGTGACCAGGCACGGAGATTTCGTAACCGTCCTCGCCCGTGTAGCCCGAGCGCGAGACGAAGAGGACCTGTCGCTCCCAGGTGAACTTGCGCATGGTCATGAAGAGCATCTTGCCGACGCCGGGCACGACACGCTCGAGTGCTTCATGGGCCTTCGGGCCCTGGAGCGCGATGAGGGCACGGTCTTCCAGACGCTCGACGCGCACGCGCCCCTTCAGGGCGGCCGCGATATGCGCGAAGTCGGCGTCCTTGGTACCTGCATTCACGACAAGGAACAGTGTCCCCGCCTCTTCCGGCGCTTCGGGCCTTGTCGCCATCAGATCGTCGCGGATGCCGCCCTGGTCGTTCAGCAGCAGCGTGTAGCGGATCTGGCCGGGCTTGAGGCCCTTGATGTCGCCGGGGACCAGCGTCTCGAACGCGGCGGAGATGTCGTCGTGGCTACCCTTGCCTTCAAGGTGAAGGATGCCCTGCCCCATGTGCGAGACGTCGAACAGGCCCGCGGCTGCGCGCGTGTGCAAGTGCTCCTTCAGGATGCCCGTCGGGAACTGCACAGGCATCTCGTAGCCTGCAAAGGGCACCATCTTGCCACCGAGTTCGGTGTTGAGGGCAAAAAGCGGCGTGCGCTTCAAGTTTTCGTTTGTGGCCGGTTCGGCCATGGGCGGTCCTTCCTGATCGGCGTCGCGGGTTTCACCATGTCACCGGATCCGTGCGCTCTCGCACCGCTCCGTTGCCATCGTGCCCCTGCCTGTCATGAGGACCTGAGAGATTTCGTGGCCCGTTCTCCGAGCCACCTACCCCGTCGGTGGGACGATTGCGCGTATTGCTGCGCCTCGTCCGCTTTCCAGACTGTCATCGCCTTTGCGGTCCCGGGTGCCTGAGAGATTCCAGGGCGGTTGCTCCTTCGGCGGCATGGCCCTGAGGCCCTGCTCTCTTCCGCAAAGGGTCGAATGTATGGCCATCCGGGCCAGCGCCTCGCGGCGGGGTTCGGACGTTGACGAGATGGTGGCGGGAGCCATTGCGAGAGTCAACGCGGCGGGGTTGGTTATTCTGGGGGTTCGGGGGCTGGATCCCAGGGCCCGGCCGAGAGGGGATGGCCCTGCCGCTGCGGTTTGTGAGGGCCGCCTGACGGTCGGGGGATGCGGCTAGTGGCAGCATCCCCATGCGGGCGACTGGGCGACGCGCCTTTCATCCTGCAGGCGAAAAGCGTGTCCTTTGCGTGCATCCCGGACGCGAATCATCGGCTGATTGCAGGGGCCGCATTGCCAATCGGGGCGGGTCTCTCTCTAATTCGGGGAACCGGCCGGGGGGCGGGGCATTCAGCACGCGAACATCACGCTCGCGCGCCCGTTCTCCCGTTCGCCGGGAGGGCGAGAGCGGTCATCCGGCATGTCCAGGCGGCATGAGTGCATACACAGCGACGCGGTGCTCCAGCAGCACCCGACGAAACGCGCGCGCCCGGCGTTGCTGCACAGGGTTGGCTGAGCCATGGCTGGACCCAGTGGCACGAAGCTCATCGACCTGCACATGACGGATCGCGGTCAGACGACCGAGATGTTCAGTCCGAATGTGAAACTGGATCCGGACTCGCTGCTGCGGAATGTCGTAAATGACTCTGCGCGGGATTGGAGGAAGAATCGCGACAATATTGTATCGAGCGTCGGTGTCCTTGGCGCGAATGTTGCAATAATTTGTGTTGCCCTTGGCTTAAGCGACTACTTCCTTCTGGGGCCGCGGCTTGTCTACTTTATCGAGGCATGTTGCCCGGGCGCTGCGCAGGTTACTGGAACAGGCGTCGTTAGCGGCATAGCGGTGCTGCTCATTTCTGCAGCCCTCGTAGCGATTCTTGAGTATGCAGGGCTGATGGCGAAGCTGCGCAAGGCGATGAAGTTCGAAGACCTGTCGCCGCTTGACGAGGACGCAAGTTTTTCCGGGATCATGAAGCCCAAGGCAAAGCAGCTGCATTTCGGTAACCTGCCCGTCAGCTATGACATCACCGACAAGGGCCTTCTGATCCGTTCGCTAGGCGACCGCTTTGTGGCAGTGCTTGCGGTAACGACCGAAACAGGCGTGGACATACCTTCAGGTGATGCTGCCAAATCACCCTACCGCGCGTGGTATGGCGACAATCTGACCCCGCCAGTCATCATCAAGGTCGAGACCGCCGCCTATGGCTCTGAACTTGTCATCCACGGTCGACACTTC